>NZ_DASYJG010000077.1:0-54017 GCF_035996765.1 Baekduia sp. | reverse complement strand
CGCTCCGACGCGTCGTTGATGTCGTCGAAGTAGATGTCGAGCTCGCCCGTCACGTAGCGCTTGGTGCGCTCCAGGTCCTTCAGCGCGACGCGCTGCGGCCGGACGATCTTGCGGAAGTTGATGATCTCCTGCTTGGCGTTGGAGAGGTCGCGCACGATCTCGCGGTTGGCCTCCTCCTCGAAGATCGCCTGTTCCAGGCGCTCCAGCTTCAACCCCATCTTGCGCAGCATCGGGAACGACGCGTCCACGCAGGCGTCGACCACCTTGTACAACAGGTAGCCCGCGCCCTTGGAGAACATGTCCTCGCGGATGTCCTCGTTGGTCCGGCAGCGGTCAAAGAGGTACTGCAGCGGCTGCAGCCCCTCGTTGGGGAGCGTGATGATGAAGTCGGGCCCGACGAAGATGTCGACCTCGGCGCCGTTGAGCCGGTTGACGCGCTTGTCGAAGACCGGGAAGTGCAGGACGACGAAGAGGTAGCCCTCGTACTCGTCGACCTTCGGGCGCTGGTTGCGCGAGAAGACGTCCTCGTAGTCCAGCGGGTGGAAGTCGAAGTGCTCCTCGAGCCACGCGCGGTCGATCTGGCGGGGGCGCTCGATGTTGATCCAGCGCAGTCCCTCGGCCTCGACGACCTCGACGTTCGGGGTGTCAGGCTCGGCGACGCGAGCGATGCCGTCCGTACGGGAGCGGGCAGCGCGACGCAGAGGCGGGCGGGGCAGCCTCGGCATTACGACTGAAGGGCTCGTCGACGGAAGGGATCACGACGCCAGGGAGTCTACCGTTCGCCCGCCGAAACCACGCTGCCGACATGTCGTTTTGCAGCATCAAGGTCGCTTGCTATCGTTCTCACGAACAGAGCTGTACACGTCCAGAGGGGTGGAGGGACTGGCCCGATGAAACCCCGGCAACCCCCGCTTAGGCGGGAAGGTGCCAATTCCTGGAGACGTGTGGCGTAGGAAGCCACTTCTTCGTCACACACCGAATTATCGGCGAAGAACAAGGAGTTTCCTCAATGGCTGTCACCAACCTCTCATGCCGTGAATGTGGGACCGAGTACGAACTCACGGCGCAGTACGTCTGCACCAAGTGCTTCGGCCCGCTCGAGGTCAAGTACGACCACAGCGCGCTCGCGGGCGACGTCGCCTCGCTGCGCCGCCGGATCACCTCCGGCCCGCAGAACATCTGGCGCTACGTCGACTTCCTGCCGCTCGTTGACGGCCAGCCTGGCCCGAGCGCGAAGATCCTCTCGCGCGTCGGCCTGCCCGCCGGCTGCACGCCGCTGGTGCGCGCCGACCGTCTCGCCGAGCGCCTGGGCCTCAAGGAGGTCTGGGTCAAGAACGACGCGCACAATCCCACGCACTCCTTCAAGGACCGCGTCGTCTCCGTCGCTGCCGCCCGCGCGCGGGAGCTCGGCTTCGACACGCTGGCCTGCGCGTCGACCGGCAACCTCGCCAACGCCGTGGCCGCCACGGCCGCCGCGCTGGGGATGCCGTCCTACGTCTTCATCCCGGCCGACCTCGAGGAGCAGAAGATCCTCGCGACCGGCGTCTACGGCACCAACCTGGTGAAGATCAACGGCAACTACGACGACGTCAACCGCCTCTGCACCGAGATCAGCGGCGAGCAGGAGGGCTGGGCGTTCGTCAACGTCAACATGCGCCCCTACTACGCCGAGGGCTCCAAGACCTTGGCCTACGAGATCGCCGAGCAGCTCGGCTTCTCGACGCCGGACCGCGTTGTCGCGCCGATCGCCTCGGGTTCGCTCTTCACCAAGCTCGCCAAGGGCTTTGACGAGTGGCGTGAGCTGGGCCTGATCGAGGGCGACACGCCGACGATGAACGGCGCCCAGGCCACGGGCTGCTCGCCGGTGGCCACGGCGTTCGCCGCGGGCACTGACGTTTGCCGCCCGGTCAAGCCGGACACGATCGCCAAGTCCTTGGCCATCGGCAACCCGGCCGACGGCCCGTATGCCATCGAGCTCGCCAACCGCACCAACGGCGGCGTCGATAGCGTCACCGACGAGGAGATCAAGGCGGGCATCCGCCTGCTGGCCGAGACGACGGGCATCTTCACCGAGACGGCAGGCGGCGTCACCACCGCGACGCTCGCCAAGCTCGCCGACCGTGGCGACATCGATCCGGAGGAGCGCGTTGTACTCGTCATCACCGGCGACGGCCTCAAGACGCTCGACGCGGTGCGCGACACCTTCGAGGCGCATACGATCGACCCGAAGTTCTCGGAGTTCGAGAACGTGGTTATGCGGTCCACCGTCCATCCCGCCGCTCACGCCTGATGGGCGTCACGGTCAAGCTGCCAACGCAGCTGCGCGCTGCGGCCGGCGGTGCGTCGAAGGTCCCGCTCGAGGGCGAGACCGTCGGCGCCGTGCTCGAGGCGCTCTACACCGAGCACCCCGAGCTGCGCGACAGCCTGTCGGACGGCGACGGTGGCCTGCGCCGCTTCGTCAACGTCTACGTCGACGGCGAGGACGTGCGTTTTGGCGACGGTCTCGCCACGCCGGTCAAGGACGGCGGAGAAGTGCAGATCCTCCCCGCAGTAGCGGGCGGCTAGCGCAGCCAGTCGGCCACAGCCTCCGGCGCCACGAGCGCCGCGAGGTGGCCGGTGGCAACGGTCTCCACGTGGTCCAGCCCCAAGCGTTCGCGTGCCAGGCGCTGGACCAGGTCCAGCGGGAAGAGGCGATCGCGGCTGCCGGCCAGCACCGTGGTCGGGACCTCGGGCCACGCGTCCAGCGGCCAACGCTCCTCGAAGAGCCGGTCCTCCTGCGCGGGCGCGGGTCGTGACAGCAGCGCTGTGCGGACGTCGGTAGACAGATCGTGCAGGAAGGTCGTCTCCAGCTCGAACGGCGCGTCCGGGTCGCGGCCCTCGCGCTCGGCGGCGGCTCGCGCTGAGGCCGCCTGACCGGCGGCCTCCCACCAGGTGTTGCCCGTGTCGCCCGGCGCCGGGATCATCGGGCACAGCAGCGCGATCCGGGCCACGTCGACCCGTGAGCACAGCAGCGGCGCCGTGAACGCGCCCATCGACTGAGCGACGACCACGACGCCGGTGCGGTCGCCGATCGCTGCGGCGACCGCGTCGGCGTAGGCATCCCAGCCCGCGTCGGGATCGTCGACCGGCAGCTCCGGCGCGAGCGCCTCGTGGCCGCGCTGCGTCAGCAGCGGCACGAGCCGGCTCCAGTACCACTGGTCAGAGCCGGCGCCGGGGATCAGCGCGAACGTCGTCATGGTCGCTCAGACGTCGCCGACCCGACGAACTCATCGGCTGCCGATGAGTTCGGACCTCCGCGGGCGTCTCAACAGGGCAATGCGCGACGCGCGTGACAGAGCGACGACCCTCGTGGTCGTCGATGAGCAGGGTGCCGAGACGCTCGTCGCCCATCTCGACGCGAGCTGTCCCGACATGGTGCTCGTCGATCTGCTTGCCCGCATGCACCTCGCCACACGCCGCGGTGGCATGGGCCTGCGGATCCGCGACGCCTCGCCCGGCCTGATCGAGCTGATCGAGCTGTGCGGCCTAACCTGCGTGCTCGCGCTCGAGGCGCGGCGGGAGCCCGAACTCGGCGAAGAGCTCGGGGTAGATGAAGTGGTGGAGCCCGCTGATCCGTCCCTCTGAGGTCTCGACCACGACGATCGCCCACGGCGAGTAGCCCTCGTCGTCCTGGTTGTAGATCGCGATCGCCGGGCCGCCGTTGGCCGCGGTCGCCAGCACCCGCGAGCCCTCGCACTTGGCACCTGTGCCGGTCATGAACGCGACGATGTCGTCGGTGCCCTTGACCCAGAGCGGGAAGGGCGGCATCGAGAACTCGGCGTCCTCGCGCAGCAGCGCGACGAGCGCGGTCATGTCATAGCGCTCGAACGCGTCGACATAGCGGACCAGAAGATCCTGCTGCTCGTCGTCGACGGCAGCGGGGCCGTCGGTCGCGTCGAGGTCGAGCTCTGACAGCGTCGCGCGAGCGCGCTGCAGCGCGCTGTTGACCGACGCGACCGACGTCTCGAGCAGCTCGGCGACCTCGGTGGCCTGCCAGCGCAGCACCTCGCGCAGGATCAGCACCGCACGCTGGCGTGCCGGAAGATGCTGGAGCGCCGCCACGAAGGCGAGCCGCAGCGTCTCGCGGCCCGCGGCGATCTCGGCCGGATCGCCCTCGGCCGGCGCGACACGCGCGTCGGCGATCGGCTGCACCCACGCGCCCTCGGTCAGCGGCGCCCCGAGTGCGGCGTCCGCCGCCGACGCCGGACCAAGATCCATCGGCTGCGCGCGCCGCTGGGGCCCCTGGAGCATGTCGAAACAGACGTTGCTCGCGATCCGATAGAGCCACGATTTCAACGCGGCGCGCTCCTGAAGCCGATCGGCCGCCTTCCACGCGCGCACCATCGTCTCCTGGACCGCATCCTCGGCCTCCGAGCCGGAGCCGAGCATCCGGTAGCAATAGCCCGTCAACGCACGCCGGTGCGTCTCCAACTCGCGCTCGATCTGGGTACCTGCGTCAGAACCGGTCAGCACGTCAGACATCGTAGGCGCGATCGCTCGCGCCGTCGACTCAGACAGCAGGATCCGAGAAAAGCCCGCGCGCGGCGATCGCCGGGAGGACGTCGTCACGGAATCGGCGGAGTTGGGCGACGTCGGTCTCGAAGATGAGCAGGAGGTAGGCCGCGCCGGCTTCGTGGAGCGCAGCGAGACCTTCGGCGATCTGGTCGGGTGTGCCGTAGAGCGCGTGGGCATCGGCTGCGCCAGGATGCTGATAGGCGAGCACATGGGAGCCGGTCGTGGGGCGCTCGGGGTCGCGGGCCACGCCGAGAATGCGTTGGGTGCCGGCAGCGAGCCGACGTCGCGCGGCGACGGTTTCGGCTTCGGTGTCGGCGACATGGACGTGGCGGGCCACGGCGACGTTCATGGGGTCAAACGGGCGGGCGGTCAGCTGGTCGCGGTAGGTGGCGATGCGTTCGGCGATCTGGACGGGCGGGGCGTACTGGTCGAGCATCAGGTTGTATCCGGCCGCTGCCGCTCGTGCGACCGACGCGTCGCTTCCCGCCGCCATCCACAGTGGCGGGTGGGGTGACTGCGCGGGTTTGGGTTCGACCACGATGTCGTTGAAGGACCAATGCGTGCCGGCATGCGAGAACCGGGAGGCGCTCGTCCAGGCGCGGGTCATCACCTCGACGGCTTCGTCGAACCGGCGCTGACCGTCCTCGGGGGCGATGCCGAACCCGGCGAACTCGGCGTGCCGGTAGCCCTTGCCGATGCCGAGATCCAGCCGACCGCCGGACACGAGGTCTACGGTCGCGGCCTGCTCGGCCAGCAGGACGGGGTTGTGCCACGGAAGGGCGAGCACGCCGGAGCCCAGGCGCAGCGTGCTGGTGCGCATGGCCAGACAGGCCAACATCGTCAGCGTGGCCGAGACCTGATCCCAGCCCGTGAAGTGATGCTCGACCAGGAAGCTCGAGTAGAAGCCGAGGCGTTCTGCTTGTTCGTTGAACTCGAGCCAGTCGCGCAGACCCTGACCGGGGAGCGCCGACTCTGCGTCGCTGGTCGCCTGGGCGGAACACAGCAGACCGAACCGCATCACCGCGCTTCTCCGAGTTGCGGCGCGGGAGTCACCGTCGCACTTATATCGCGCATCGAGCTCGGAACCGGTCCGCTCGCGCGAGGTCAGCCGTGGGGACGAACTCGCCGAGTCGCGCGTGAGATGGGAGGTCTGCGCGCCTGCTGCGCCCGCTTACCGCTCGCCGACGCGCAGCGCCAGCGCGAGCTCGAAGCGCTCGTCCGGATCATCGAGCGCGTCGCCGAACAAACCGCGCAGCGCCTTAAGCCGGTAGCGGACGGTCTGCACGTGCAGACCAAGGCGGTCGGCCATCGCCTGCGGGCGGCCGGGGTCCGCGAGCCAGGCGGCGAGGGTGGCGGTCAGGCGCTCGCGCGCGGCGGGCTCGAGCGTCGCCAGCGGCGCGAGGCGACGGCCGGCGACCTCGTGGGCGAGATCCGGCGCGGCGCCGAGCAGCAGCGCGATCTCGTGGTCGTCGCAGCGCACGACCTCCAGCCCGTCGCGGTCGCCCAATGCACCGGCAGTGACGTGGTCCAAGAGCGCGACGGCGCGGGCGGCGCTGCGCGCGGCGGCGGCGGCCGGCACGGACGGGCCGATCGCCATCGGCGTTTCGAGCATCAGCGCCGTCGCGGCACGCGCCAGCCAGCGCTCGGTCTCCTCGCCGTCGGCGACCACCAGCGCGAGGCGGCCATCGCCGACGGTGGCGGTTAGCACGCGGTCCGGCGGCGGACCGGCCGGCACGGCCAGCGGGTCGGCGGGCAGCGCGGCGACCGCGACGCGCACCTGGGCCGGAAGTCGCCAGCCCGCCGCAGCGGCGGCCGCGTCGAGCACGTCCTCGGCGACCGGCGGGTCGCTGAGCAGCAGCGAGACCAGGCGCTCGCGCAGCGCGCGACCGCGCCGGCGCGCCTCGGCCTCTTGTGCGGCATAGCCGCCGGCGGCGGCGACCGACAGCTCGTCCACCAGCTCGAGCACCGCGCTGCCGAAGGCGAAGATCTCGGCGGCCGGCAGCGACGTCGCTTGCGGCAGCAGCGCGGTCGACCGCTCCCACATGGCCAGCCCGCCGAGCCGGTAGAACGACAACAGCTCGGTCAGCGTCCGGCCTGCCGCCTGCTGCGCGCGGCCGTGGGCGACGAAGAGCGCGTCATCAGCCACACGGCGCTCCCCGGCCAGCCGCGCGAGGAAGCAGTCGACCGCCGCGCGGGCACCGAGGCGCAGGTTGCGCAGCGTCGCGGCATCCGGTGCGCCGTCAGGTCCGGCGCCGGCGGCAAAGCGCTCCAGCACCGCGTCGGCCAGCGCGTCGACATGGGCGCTGAGGAGGTCGCGCAGGTCGACGGCCCCGACACGGAGCGGCTCGCCGGGCTGATGCGCGATGGTCATTGGAGGAAAGCTACAACGACGGCCTTTGCGCTACAGCCGACCGCGCAAAACACGAAACGGTGGATTTCCCGAAGGAGACGCCCGAGCCGCGGAGTAGTCTGCGCAACGCATGGTCCGTGTCCTGCACTGTGATGACTCATCGGCCTTCCGGGCACTGATCCGCGCGGAGCTGGAGGACGATGCCGACATCGAGATCGTCGGCGAGGCACCCGACGTGGACGCTGCCCTCCAGGTCGCCGGCGAGACGCGGCCCGACATCGTCCTGCTCGATCTTCTCGATGTCGATCGCGATGCGGTCGGCGAGCTGCAGCAGGTCGTCCCCGACATCCGCGTGGTCGTTCTCAGCGGCCATCCGCGCGCCTACGGTGAAGGCCGTCGCGGCGGTGCCGTCGCCTACGTCGAGAAGGACGCGCCGATCTCCGAGCTTCGCGAGACCGTGCTGCGCATCGCCGGCGGGTAGCCCCTTCGGCGATGGCTCAGCGCCTGGACGAGTACGCCGCCAAGCGCGACTTCTCCGCGACGCCCGAGCCGGCGGGCGGCGAGGACAGCAGCGCGGACGACGGCCTGCCGCGCTTCGTCATCCAGGAGCACAGCGCGACGCGCCTGCACTGGGACCTGCGCCTCGAGCACGACGGCGCTCTGGCCTCCTGGGCACTGCCCAACGGCCTGCCGTGGGCGGCTAAGGACAACCGCGTCGCCGCCCACACCGAGGACCATCCGCTCGAGTACCTGGAGTTCCACGGCGAGATCCCGAAGGGCTCCTACGGCGCCGGGACGATGACGATCTGGGACCGCGGCACCTACGAGCTGCTCAAGTGGGAAGAGGGCAAGAAGGTCGAGGTCGAGCTCCACGGCGAGCGCGTGACCGGCCGCTACGCGCTCTTCCCGATGGGCTCGGATGCCAAGGACTGGATGATCCACCGCATGGGCGAGCCGGCCGTCGACGGCTGGGTCCTCGGCCAGGAGGCGATGCCCGACCAGCTCGTGCCGATGATGGCCAAGGCCGGCGCGCTCCCGCCGGCACGCGAGGATGCGGAGTGGGCGTACGAGATCAAGTGGGACGGCGTGCGCGCCATCGTCTTCAGCCAGCCTGGCCGGATGCGTTTCGTGACCCGCAACGGCAACGACGTCACGCAGCGCTATCCGGAGCTGGGACGGATGAACCGGGCGCTGAGCATGCATCGGACGATCCTCGATGGCGAGGTGGTGGCCTTTGACGCGGACGGCAAACCGTCGTTCGCTGCTTTGCAAGGCCGCATGCATCTGACGCGCGACGCGCAGGTGCGGCGGCTGGCCAAGGAGGCGCCGGTCAACTACATGGCCTTCGACCTGCTGTGGCTGGACGGCCGTTCGCTGATGGATCTTCCGTATGCGGAGCGCCGCGCCGCGCTGCGTGCGTTGCTGGCTGACGGCGAGCGCTGGCAGGTCCCCGACCATGTCGTCGGCGGCGGCGCGCAGGTGCTGGCCGCCAGCCGCGAGCAGGGGCTGGAGGGGATCGTCGCCAAGCGGCTGGACTGCCCGTATGAGCCCGGCCGGCGCAGCGGCGCGTGGCGCAAGATCAAGAACACCAACCGCCAGGAGCTGGTGATCGGCGGCTGGCTGCCGGGGGAGGGCAAGCGTCAGGACCGCATCGGGGCGCTCCTGGTAGGTGTGCGTGAGGACGACGACGCGCCGTTTCGCTTCGCCGGTCGCGTCGGCACGGGCTTCACGGACGCCGAGCTCGACCGTCTCGGGGAGTTGTTGGGGCCCTTGGTCCGCGACACGTCGCCGTTCGACGAGGTTCCACGCGCCGTGAAGATCCCGCGCGAGGCGGTCTGGGTCGAGCCCGAGCTGGTCTGCGAGGTCGAGTTCATCGCGTGGACGCAGGAGGGCGTGCTGCGCGCGCCGTCCTACAAGGGGCTGCGTGACGACAAGCCCGCCGCGCTGGTCGTCCGCGAGCCGGTCGCACCGCCCAAGGGGGCTCGCGGCGCCACGGCCGTGCGCGCCGAGGTCGAAGGCCGCGAGCTGCGGCTCACCAACCTGGAGAAGGCGCTGTGGCCCTCGGGCCACACGAAGAACGACCTGATCCGCTACTACGTCGAGCTGGCGCCGGTCCTGCTCCCGCATCTCCGCGACCGCCCGCTGACGCTCAAGCGTTACCCGCACGGCTCCGAGGGCCAGTTCTTCTATGAGAAGCAGGCGCCGGCGCACCGGCCCGACTGGGTCGCGACCATGCCGGTCAAGCTCGAGCGCGGCAAGACCATCGACTACGTGGTGGCCGGCGACACGCCGACGCTCGCCTGGCTCGGCAACCTCGCCGACCTCGAGCTGCACACGCCGATGCACCGGGCAGACGACGACGGCAAGCTCTTGGCGCCGACGATGGTCGCCTTCGACCTCGACCCCGGCGAACCGGCGGGGTTGCTGGAGTGCTGCCAGGTGGCGACCGTCCTGCAGGGCATGTTCCAGCACTTGGGCCTGCGCGCGGTCGTCAAGACGTCGGGAGGCAAGGGCATGCAGGTCTACGTCCCGCTCAACACACCGGGCGTGACCTACGAGCAGACCAAGGGCTTTGCCAAGGCGGTGGCCGAGCTGCTGGAGGCCGAGGCGGGCGACCTCGTCGTGGCGCGCCAGACCAAGGCGCTGCGCAAGGGCAAGGTCCTGGTCGACTGGAGCCAGAACGACATCAACAAGACCACCGTGTCGGTCTACTCGCCGCGGGCCCGCGAGCGGCCGGTGGTCTCGACGCCGCTGGGCTGGGACGAGGTCGCCGCGGCGGTGGAGGCGGGGAGTGCCGAGGAGCTCGTCTTCGACCTCGACGCGGTGCTGGCGCGCGTGCGCGACCAGGGCGATCTGTTCGCCGACGCGCTGGCGGTGGTGCAGGAGCTGCCTGCTGGCTGAGGCGCGTGTTGGGAGGAACATGATGGTCTTGCGCGGTATGCGAACATGTGTTCGTGTCAGATGAAGGTTCCGCCTACGCCCGTTTCCAGCGCGCCCTGCGCTCCGGCAACCTCACGATCATCCGCGCCGCAGCCACCGAGCTGCCGACCGTCCGGCTCGACGACGCGCTCGAGGTCTGCGTCCTCCTCCGCGACCGCGAGCCAGAGCGCTACGAGCGCGCCGCCGTCCGCTGGATCGGCCGCTTCTGCGTCGAGCGTCCCGACGCGACCCTCGACGACGTCGAGCAGGCACGCGCCGCCTTCACCATGATGCGCCGCGATCCGTCACGGGCGCTGGGGATGCTGCAGATGCTGTGTCGGACGTGACACGCTGTCGGCGTGGAGCCGCAGCGCCGCACATCGAAGACGGACCCGGTTCTCGATCGTCTCGAACGCGAGGGTCGCCTCCGACCCGCGACGGCGGATTTGCGCGACGTGCTCGCACGACGCGGACCGCTGACCGGCCCGATCACCGACGCCGGCACACGTGCGCTGCAGGAGCAGCGCGGAGAACGTGGCTGAAGCCACCGAGGGCGTTCTGTACGCCGACGCGTCGGCGCTGGTCAAACTCGTCGTCCGAGAGCGACGCAATGGAGACCGAAGCCTCCCGCGCTGGGCCCGGATCGTTGCCATCGAGTTGCCGCGTGTCCGCGCCGGTTCTCACGGACGCGCCGACGGGGTGGTTGTCAAGCATTCCTTGCCGCGCAAACAGCTAACCGGGTCTCGCCTTTCGCGCCGGAGATGGTTGATGTCCCAAGCTGGCGGTTCCGGAACGTCGAGGCCAGCGCGTAGGCTGCCGAAAGTGACGTACAGCCCAGTGGAGCCCTGATGTACATCAAGCGTGTGGAGCTATCGGACGTAAAGAGCTTCAAGAATGCACAGTTCGACTTCTGTCCGGAAGAGGGACAGTATGCGGGCTGGGCCGTTATTACGGGCGACAACGGCGCGGGTAAGACCGCATTGCTACGAGCCATTGCGCTTGCGCTACTCGGACCGGACCAATCGCGCGGGCTAGTGCAGGACTTCTCGGGTTGGGCTCAGACGGGGGAAGAGCGTGGAGCCGTCTCCGTTGAGGTCAAGCCGCATCACGAGTGGGATAGCACGCGTCGTGGTGGTGCTCCTCTTCGTGGCACCTTCTGGGCGGAGATCCAGATTTACAGCGAGGACAATGTGTGGCGCCTCGCGCCGGTGGACATCCGACGAAACAAGCGCGTCAGCGCCCAGAACGGGCCGTGGCAGCCGTCTACCAATGGCTGGTTCTCGCTGGGATACGGGCCGTTCCGGCGTCTGTACGGAAGTTCGCCCGATGCACAGCGACTGATGGTGCTGCCTGGTCGGGTGCCTCACTACGCGACCCTATTCAAGGAAGACGCGACGCTTGGTGAAGGCGAAGAGTGGATCAAGGATCTCCAGTACCAGCACCTCGAAGAGCAAAGCCGACGCGAGCAGGATGGGCGCGCCGGCCGTCAACTCGCTGGGCTCTTGATGCTTCTGAACGATCATTTTCTTCGTCAAGGGGCAGCCGTGGAGGAGGTGAATTCACAAGGCGTTTGGCTGCGAGATGCCGCGGGCCGACGCATCGCGTTGAGCGACATGAGCGAGGGTTACCGGGCCGCACTGGCGATGCTGATCGACATCTTCCGGCACATGTCGATGGTCTATGGCCCGGACATCGTCGCGAGTCAAGCTGACGGCAGCGTGTTCGTCGCTCGTCCAGGCGTTGTGCTGATCGACGAGGTGGACGCACATCTTCATCCTGATTGGCAGCGAGACATCGGGTTCTGGCTCAAGTCTCATTTCCCGAATGTTCAGTTCATCGTGACGACGCACAGTCCGCTGGTGTGTCCGGCGGCAGATTATGGACGGATCTATCACCTGCCCCAACCGGGTAAAGGTGAGGCGTTTCGCCTTTCGACCGAGGATTACAACGAGGTCGTCGCCGGTAAGCCCGACGAGATCCTGCTAACGCCCGCATTCGGTTTGCAGCAAACGCGTTCTCCCCGAGCGGTCCGAGCTAGGAATCGACACGCACTGCTTCAGGGGAAGCGTCTAACAGTGGGCCTTTCTGCTGATGAGACGCGCGAGCTAGAGCAACTGGCCCTCTTTGCTGCGTCCGGGACGTAACTGGCGCGTGCGGCGCTTGTACCGCCAGGAGTTGCCGCTGGCAACACGTGTTGCGCTTGCTCGTCGCGGCGACAGATGTTCAGATGTCCAGACGGCACGACAGGAGTGGAAGGCGTTCCGGCCGCTCGCCGAAGCTCGTCCGCTCGTGGACGAACTTCGCCGGATGGCAGGTGTTCGCGATCGCTGTTTCTACTGCAGTGACTCTCGGGGGACAGATGTCGATCACTACGCGCCGATCGACTCCGAATATGCGAGCACATTTGTGTGGCGGAACCATCTGTGGGCGTGCACCGACTGCAACCGGCGAAAGTCGACGCGCTTCCCGGTCGACCCTGATCTCGGGCCGCTCGTGATCGATCCCACACGGACCGACGCGTGGGCTCACTTGGCATTGGCCGATACGGGTGTGATTGCTCCGAAGGTCCACCCCGGGGACGTCGTCGATGTGCGTGGACTTGCCACACTTGATGTGCTCAACAGGATCAACCACGAAGCAGTCGTCGAAGGTCGTTATCGAATGATCCGGCGGCTGCGGCGTGCCGCGAGTGATGTGCTTGCGTCGGGCAATACCATGCCAGCAAGACGACGCATGATCGAGGAAGTACGCGAAGACGATTTCGGTGTGTTCTGGTGGTTTGTGCGTTGGGAAGGACGCCAGATTCAGCCATTCTCTGAACTGTGGATCAAAGATCCAGCACTTTGGCGACGCTTGACCCGTCTAACCGTCGCGCAGCAACACGGACGATGAACTGCCGTCTCAGGTCTGCGGTCCAGAGTCGAACGCGGCCGATCCAAGGTCACTCGCGGGTCTGGGTCGAGCGCTAGGCCAGGCAGGTGAAGCGGCTGACGCTCAGCCGTCGGTGGCGGCCAGCGTCTTGGCGCTCGCCTCGGCGGCCGTGCGTGCGGCGGCGCGGGATGCGGCGGCGGCTTGGCCGAGGATGCGGCGCTCGTGGGGTGCGGCCTGTGGAATCAGGGATGCGGTGGCCTCGCTGAGGGCGAGGTGAGCCTGGGACAGGCGCTCGAGCTCGGAGGCGAGGCGGGTGAGCGGGTCGTTGGCGGCATCCATGCCGTGTGCACGATGGCACCGCAGCCGCCGGTCCTCAAGGGCTTTGGACCTCAACATGATGGGCTTCTCGGCGTCCAGGTCCAGGTGGTGTTGACCGGGACCGCTACGATGCCCGTACCCGCGCGAGTAGCTCAGTGGATAGAGCGCCTCCCTCCGGAGGAGGAAGTCGGGGGTTCGAATCCCTCCTCGCGCGCTTCACGCACCGATCGCGTGGCCCCGGCGTCGCAGCTGGAGGCAGACGCCGATCCCTTCGAGGGAGATCGCCAGCGACATCTTCGACTCGCCGGCGACGCGCTCCTGGAAGGTGAAGGGGATCTCCTCGATGCGCTTGCCGAGCAGATGCGCGACCTGGGTCGTCTCGATCTGGAAGGCGTAGCCGGCGGCGAGCATCCCGTCGAGGCCGAGATCCTCCAGGCAGCTCGCGCGCCAGAGCTTGAAGCCGCCGCTGAGGTCGTCGTAGGGCAGGCCGAGCAGCAGGCGGCTCATCGTGCAGCCGACGCGGCTGAGCGCGCGGCGCGAACGGCTCCAGTTGGCGGTGCCGCCGCCGGGCAGGTAGCGGTTGCCGATGACGAGGTCGGCCTCGCGGCCGTCGAGCACGGCCAGCATCTCGGCGATCTTCTCCGGCGGGTGCGAGAGGTCGCAGTCCATCTGGCCGATCGCGCGGTAGCCGCGGGCCAGGCACCAGGAGAAGCCGGCGCGGTAGGCGACGCCGAGCCCGTCCTTGCCCTCGCGGTGCAGGACGTGCATCCACGGGCGATGGGCGGCCAGCTCGTCGGCGAGCGCGCCGGTGCCGTCCGGTGAGGCGTCGTCGACGATCAGCAGCTCGACGCCGGTGGCGGCGAAGCGCTCGACGAAGAGGGGAAGGGATTCGGCCTCCTGGTAGGTCGGGACGACGACGATGACGCCGGAGCGGTCGGTCGGTGGGAGGAAAGCGGGCGCGGGTGCGTCTACTGCTGCGGCGCGAGACGGAAGGGCCGCGAGCGCCTCGGCGATCACATAGGCCATCACTTCTCCGGCGAAGCCCACGACGCGCAGCGCGACCGCCAGGCCGGTCGCCGCGCCGGCACCGAGCACTGGTGCGAGGCCGATAGCCAGCGCGGCGTCGCGGACGCCGAGGCCGCCAGGCGCGATCGGGACAAGCACGCCGGCCAGCCACGACAGCGCGGCAGCGCCGAGCAGGACACCGGTGCTCGTGTCGGACAGTCCGAGCGTGCCAGCAAGCAGCGCGAGGCCGCCGGCGGTCGCCGCCCATCCGGCGGCATGCACGGCGACGAGCGCCGCGACCTCACGGCCGCGCAGCGGTGCGGCTGCGGCGATGCCACGTGCCTGCAGGCGCCGCTGGACCCACCCGCCAAGCCACGCCGGACGCAGCGCGACGAGCGTCAACACCGCGACTGATGCGGCTGCGAGGGCGATCGCGGGAGGCTGGAGCCCCGCGACCGCGAAGCCGATCGGCGCGGCGAGCGCGCCGCCGGCCACAGCGGCCAGCTGCTCGTAGGCCGTGGCGGTGAGGACCTGCGGCGTGGTCGCCTCCAGACGCTCTCGCGCACCGACGCGATGGGCGAAGCCGACAGCGCCACTGGGCTCGTAACGCAGCAGCCACGAACGTGCCCAGATCCTGAGCGCCGGCCGCCAGCGCGCGCCCGCCCCGACGCGACGCAGCGCGACGACGAACGTCCCCGCCTGGACGAGGCCCGGAACCGCCAGCAGCAGCGCGGCGGCGGCAAGCGCCAGTGGATTGACCGACCAGTCGAAAGCCACGAGATCGCCCCGCCGCGCGTAGAGCGCGAACGCCAGCGTGGCGACCATGCCGACAGCGAGCAGGGTACGAGCGTGACGCCGAGCGACGGCGATCGCGGGGGAGAAGGTCATGACAGGTGGTACACCGCGAGCGGCGGATGGTCACGTTCGTGTTGCTCGCCGTATGCACGCCGCGATGCCGGAGGTCGCTGACAGCATCGGGACCAGCTGGAGATGGCAGGGGAGAAGCAGGCGACGGTACGCGACTCCGCGGGGGAGGTCAGACGGCCGTAGGCCGATGGCCCGCCGATGGCTCGGGTCGCAGCGGTGGTGCCACGACCCGAGCGGTTGTCGGTTAGTTCTTGGTGGCCTTGGTGTAGGTGGCGAAGAGGCGGTCCAAGGCTTGGGCGGCGAGGCGGTCGGTGGTGATCTCGGTGAGGAGGTCGGGATCGATCGGCTTGTCGACAGGTAGGCCGTCGAGACGGTCGTTGTTGCAGAGCGCCAGGTCGTAGCGGCGGTGGCGCAACTGCTCGACGAGGTCGTCGGTCAACGGGACCTCGAACGTCTCGACGTCGGGGTCCACGTTGTCGGGATCCCAGCCGACGGCGGTGATGAGCGCGGTCGCTGCGCAGAAGCGCATGGCGAGCACGTACTGGGCCTCGGGGCCGTAGAGGAGGAAGTCCTCAAAGAGCTCGTGGCCGAGATCCATCATCTTCTTGGTCTCACGCCGGAGGACATCGGCGGTCTCGCGATCGACGACGATCGTCCGGGCGTGGATACGCTGCGGGGTACTCATGGGAGCGACTACTCCTTTGGGTCATGCCCCCGGCCGTCTCACCGGCGCGGGGGTGCTGTATTTGATTGAAGGAATAAGCCTAGCTGACGGGGCGGACGGTATTGGTCAGCTGCGCAGAATTGGTGCAAAGTTGCACCGGTGCTGCTGCGCGACCACATCAACAACTCCGGGTGTGGACGTCCGGGCGCTCAGCGCAATCGGGGACGGGGCGTGCAGCGTGGTCTGTCGGCACCGAGGGGAGTGAGCGGGATCGGTGCCTCGCGGCGTTGGCTCGTCATCCGCTCTGGCCTCGGGGAGGGTGGGCCTGTTGGCGGACGTTCTGCGTCGCTGTACGGGCCCACGTCGAGTCCGCGACGTCGTGCAGGAGTCGTGGGCCTATCTGGCACGATCTGCTCGCGTTCAACAGGCCCACCCCGCGCTCGGAGCTCGGGGTGGGCGCCCTCGATCCTTGGGCGGGAAATCCGGGTCGATTTGGGCTCCAAGATGGAGCCGGAAACGCCCCCGACCGATGCGGGGCGTCTGGTGGTGAACTATTGACCACGAAACGCCCTGGACCTCGAGGCCCCAGACCCAACGAGGTCACGCGCCGCCACAACGTGACCAAAGGCGTCACAGGCCCGCGACGACTCGCACAGTTCCGACACAAACCGCGCGGCGGCTCGGTAGCGGCGCGAGTGCGTTGAACCGAGAGGTGATCCGTGATGTCGGCATCCGGGCGGCGCCCCGTTCGGTGCCCACACAAATGCGCGCCGAACCACAGTGCATACTTTCACTCAACGCCGCAGACCCCATGAGCGCGGTGGCGACGTCACGGAGCGCCGACCAGCCAACCCCGCCCGTATGACGTCCCGAAGTAGACCTAGGCGGAGGCAACAGGAGGCGGCGCCGACCCGACTTCCTCCGTGCAATACGCACACCGCCGCGCCGCATACGGAATCTGGCTCAGACACGCCGGGCACTCGCGCGTCTCCTCATCCACCGGCTCCGACGTCTGCATCCGCTCCATCAGCGCATTCACCGGCTTGACCACGAAGAAGAACACCACCGCCGCGATGATCACGAAGGTCAGGATCGCGTTGAGGAAGTCGCCGTACGCAAAGCGGCTCTTGTTGATCGTGAAGTCCAACCCACTGAAGTCCGGCTGACCACCGATCGCAGCGATCAACGGCGTGATGATGTCCTTGACCAGCGCCGCGACGACCGCGCCGAAGGCCGCGCCGATGACCACGGCGATCGCCAGGTCGACGAGGTTCCCGCGCAGCAGGAACTGTCGAAAATCCTTGAGCATGGGTCGACCCTACCCCCGGCGGTAGCCTCCACACGCGCCTGATGGACCTCTCGATCTTCTTCGCCGGCACCGCCGGCTCCGTGCCCACCGCCCGCCGCGGCCTGCCCGCGACGTTGATCCGTCGCGGCGCCGACAAGGTGCTGATCGATTGCGGCGAGGGGACCCAGCGGCAGCTGATTCGCAGCGTCGGGCTGCCGGACCTCACCGAGGTCTTCCTCACCCACCTCCACACCGACCACTGGCTCGGCCTGCCAGGCATGTTGAAGTCCTTCGATCTGCGCGACCGCACGGCGCCGCTGACGATCTTCGGGCCGCCCGGCACCAAGAAGCTGCTCGACACCGTGCAGCAGACGATCTTCGGCCGGCTGAAGTACCGCCTGCGCGTCGTCGACCTCGAACCGGATGCCATCGTCGAGTTCGATGGGTATGAGATTCACGCGCTGCGCGTCCGCCATCGCGGTGAGGCCTACGGCTACGCGCTGATCGAGGAGGACCGCCCCGGTCGCTTCGATGCAGTGCTGGCGGCGAAGCTCGGCGTCGCGCCCGGGCCGGACTTCGGACGGCTGCAGCGTGGCGAGACCGTCGGCGGCGTCACGCCCGAGCAGGTCGTGGGGGAGACGCGGCACGGACGCAAGTTGGTGTTCTCGGGCGACACGTCGCCGTGCGACATGGTGCGGGTGGCCGCCGACGGCGCTGACGTGCTCGTCCACGAGGCGACCTTCACCTCCGAGGAGCGCGAGCGGGCGCTGGAGACCGGTCACACGACCGCGCGCCAGGCGGCCGAACTGGCGGTCGAGGCCGGTGTCGGGCTGCTCGCGCTGACGCACGTCTCGACGCGCTACGCGGGCGGCGAGATTCGCGACGAGGCGCGCGCGATCTTCCCGCGCACCGAGGTCCCGCGCGACTTCGACCTCATCGACGTGCCCTTTCCCGAGAAGGGGCCTCCGGAGCTGCACCGCTGGGACCCCAGCCGGCCCGCGCCGGCGGTGGAGACAGCGCCCGCCCAGGGACCGATCGCTTGAGCCAGGAACGCGCGGCACTCGTCGCGCGGTTGGAAGCCGGCGGCTTCGTCGCCGCTGAGGAGGAGGCCGACGAGCTGCTGGCCTGCGCGGCCGGCGACGACGAGCGGCTCGAGGAGTTGATCAAGCGGCGCTTCACCGGCGAGCCGCTGGCCTGGATCACCGGCAGCGTGACGTTCTGCAGCATCGAGGTCCGGGTCGACTCCGGCGTTTACGTCCCGCGCTGGCAGAGCGAGCAGCTGGCGCTCCGTGCCGTCGAGCGCCTTCCGAACGACGGGACCGCCGTCGACCTCTGCACCGGCAGCGGCGCGATCGCCGCGGTGCTGCGCGCCCATCACCCGCGCGCTCGCGTGGTCGCGACGGAGGTCGACGAGCGCTCAACGGCCTGCGCGCGGGCCAACGGCGTCGAGGTCTTCGCGGGCGATCTCCTCGACCCGCTCCCGCACCGTTTCGAAGGTCAGGTCGACACCATCGTCGGCGTCGTTCCCTACGTCCCGACCCCCGAGCTGAACCTGCTCCAGCGCGACACCTTCACCTTCGAGACCGCGCTCTCCTACGACGGTGGCGACGACGGCACCACCCACCTGCGCCGCGCGATCGCCGGCGCGCCGCGCTTCCTGCGCCCCGGCGGCGCGCTGCTGCTCGAGCTCGGCGCCGGACAGCCCGAGCGCCTCCACGACGACCTCGCCCGCCACGGCTTCACCGATGTCGCCGTCCTCCTCGACGAGGACGGCGACGTCCGCGGCATCGAGGCCACACACGCTCCGCGCGCTTAGTCGCGGTCGGGTGGCAGCTGTCCCCGCAGCTCCTCGGTCAGCGCCTCGGCGAGCTCCGGCCGGCCGTGAAACTGGGCCGGGGTGTTGTGGTACAGGATGATCTTCCAGCTCCCGTCACGACGTTCGGCGACGAGCGACTGGATGGCGTTCAGCTCGGGCTTGAGGTCGGACTCCCCGGCGGGCACGACGCCGCTCACTGCGCGCAAGAGCGCCGCGTCCGCGCCCAGCGGGCGCACCGAGCGCACGATGCCGACGTAGCTGCCGGTCGCGTGGTCGGCGAAGATCGCGGCCATCTGCTCGGCGATGCTCGCGCGCCCGGTGATCTCGCTGCCGTCGAAGCCCACGACCTGGCCGTCGTCGGCGAACGGGGCTGCGAAGGCCGCGGCGTCGTCGGTGTTCCACGCGGCCAGCACCGCGCGGTAGAGCGACTGGAGGGAACGCTCGGGATCGTCGGGCATGTCGGGCAATCTAGGCCGCGCGACGGGCCACGACGATCATGTACTCGAACTCGTAGCGCGCCGGCTCGCCGGGCCCGGCGAGGTTCATCCGCACCGCGAAGTCCATCAGCGCGGCGTCCAGCGCGGCGGTCTGCTCCGGATCGCCGGCCAGCGACTTATAGGCCATGATCGTCGGCCCGAAGTTCTCCCGGTAGTAGTCGATGAGCGCCTCCGGCGTGGCGAAGTGGTCGACGGCCTGGATCTGCCGGGTGAACGTCAGCTCGCTCACGCCCTCGCCGAACAGCGAGCGCACGTGATCCTCAACGCCCCAGGCGGGCGGCGGCAGCGCGCCGGGCGGCGGCGGGGGCATGAACGGCAGCATCGTCAAAAAGAACTGGCCGACCCAGCCCTCGGGCGTCCAGTTGGCCATCGCGATCGTGCCGCCCGGTCGCACCACTCGCAGCAGCTCGTCGGCCACGATCAGATGGCGTGGCGCGAACATCGCGCCGAAGGACGACAGCACGATGTCGAACGAGGCGTCGCTGAACGGCAGGTCCTCAGCGTCGGCCTCGACCCACTCCAGCTCGACGCCGGCGTCGCGCGCTGCCTCCTCGCCGGCCTCCAGCAGCTCCGGCGTCAGGTCCGAGGCGACGACGTCGGCGCCGGCCAGCGCCGCTGGAATCGACGTCGCGCCCGAACCGGCCGCGACATCCAGCACGCGCTGGCCAGCGCGCACGCCCGCGGCGGCGACCAGCGTTGGGCCGACGTCCTTGATCGTCTCACGTGCCACGCGAGGAAAGTCACCGGTCGCCCACATGGCCCGGGTCCGCGCCTTGAAGGCGCGATCGTCTTGCGCTGCGTCGCTCATGACACGACCATACGCCCGGACGGTCCGCTAGGTTTGATCGCAGCAACCACTCCTTTAACCCGGTCCTGTGAGGCCAGGAAGGAACGGAACACCGATGGACCATGAGAAGGTCGTCCTCGACGAGGACGACATGCGTCGCACCCTCGTCCGGATCGCCCACGAGATCGTGGAGCGCAACGATCAGCCAGAGCATCTGGCGATCGTCGGGATCCACCGCCGCGGCGCGATCCTCGCCCGCCGCATCCACGCCCTGCTGGTCGATCTCCTGGAGCGCGAGGTCCCGATCGGGGATCTCGACATCGCCTTCTACCGCGATGACGTCGGCCGGATTGGCTCCCACCCCCTTCCCGACCAGCCCACCGTCCACTCCAGCCACATCGACTTCGACCTCGACGGCCGCACGATCGTGCTGGTCGATGACGTCCTCTTCACCGGCCGCACCGTGCGCAGCGCCATCGAGGCGCTCTTCAGCTACGGGCGGCCCGCCAAGGTCCAGCTCGCCGTGCTCGCCGATCGTGGCCACCGCGAGCTGCCGATCCGCCCTGACTACGTCGGGAAGAACCTGCCGACCTCGCGCACCGAGCGCGTCAACGTGCACGTCGAGGAGCTCGACCACGTCGACGAGGTCCGCATCACCGAGATCGCGGAAGTGGTGGCCTAGCCCATGAAGCACCTCCTCTCCATCGAGCACCTCGACCGTGCCGCACCATCGAGGCCACTGTCATGAAGCATCTTCTTTCCATTGAGCACCTCGATCGTGCCGACATCGAGCGCATCTGCGACCGCGCCGCCTCGTTCGCCGAGGTCGCCGACCGCGAGATCAAGAAGGTCCCCGCGCTCCGCGGCCGCACGGTCCTCAACCTCTTCTACGAGGCCTCGACCCGCACCCGTAGCTCCTTCGAGCTCGCCGCCAAGCGGCTCTCCGCCGACGTCGTGAACTTCAGCGCGTCCGGCTCCAGCGTCGAGAAGGGCGAGTCGCTCAAGGACACCGTCTTGACCCTCGGCGCCCACAAGCCCGACGCGATCGTCATCCGCACGCCGTGGGCCGGCGCCGCTGAGCTGGTCTCCGGCTGGACGCCCGCCTCGATCATCAACGCCGGCGACGGCAAGCACGAGCACCCGACCCAGGCGCTGCTGGACGTCCACACGCTGCGCCAGCGGCTCGGTGGCCTCGACGGCCTCAACATCTGGATCGTCGGCGACGTCCTGCACAGCCGCGTCGCGCGCAGCAACATCATGGCCTTCCAGAAGATGGGGGCCAAAGTCACGCTCGCCGGCCCGCCGACGCTGATCCCCCGCGGGATCGAGGCGATGGGCTGCGAGGTCCGCTACACCCTCGACGACCTCGCGCAGGCCGACGTCGTCTACGCGCTGCGGATGCAGAACGAGCGCATGGACGAGAGCTGGGTCCCGTCGATCCGCGAGTACGCTCACTGGTACCAGATCAACGGCCGGCGCCTCGGCCCCAAGCAGGTGCTGATGCACCCGGGCCCCGTCAACCGCGGAGTGGAGCTGAGCGCCGAGGTCGTCGACTCGCCCCAAGCCGTCATCACCGCCCAGGTCGCGGCAGGCGTCGTCGTCCGGATGGCGGTCCTCTACGAAGTGCTGGCCCATGTGCCGAGCACGACACGGACCCCCGAAGGAGTCCCCGCCTGATGGCCGCTCCGTTGTTGGTGCACAACTCGGCCTCGCCGGTCGATGTCCTGATCCGCGAGGCCCACGTGCTGGACCCGCGCGCCGGGATCGACGAACAACGCGACGTGCTCGTCCGGGGCGGCGAGATCGCCGAGATCGGGCCGGCCGGGACACTCAGCGCGCCGGACCAAGCCGAGACGGTGGAGGCACAAGGCCGCCACCTCTTCCCGGCCTTCGTCGACCCGCACGTCCACCTGCGCACGCCCGGCCAGGAGCACAAAGAAGACCTCGAGACCGGCACGCGCTCCGGCGCCGCCGGCGGCTTCTGCGCCCTGCTGGCGATGCCCAACACCGACCCGGTCCTCGACTCCGCGCCGCTGCTGCGCTCGGTCCGCGACGCGGCCGCCCGCGACGCGCGCATCCCCGTCGGCTTCCTGCCCGCCGTCACGCGCGGCATGAACGGCGCCGAGCTGACCGAGATGGCGGCGCTGCGCGAGGAGGGTGCCGCAGGCTTCACCGACGACGGCCGTCCGGTCGTCAGCGCGGGCATGCTGCGCAAGGCCTTGCAGTACCAGCGCCTGTGCGGCGGCGTCATCGCCTTGCACGAGGAGGACCCGACGCTGAGCGGCAAGGGCGCCATGCACGAGGGCGACGTCAGCGCGCAGCTCGGCGTGACCGGCATCCCGTCGATCAGCGAGTCCACGATGGTCGCTCGCGACGCGCTGATCGCCGAATACGAAGGCGGCCGGATCCACATCCAGCACCTCAGTGCGCGCGCGTCGGTCCAGGCGCTCGCCGATGCCAAGGAGCGCGGGGTGCAGATCACCGGCGAGGCGTCGCCGCACCACCTCTGCCTCACCGACGACGCGGTCCGCACGCTCGACACGCGCATGAAGATGAACCCGCCGCTGCGCACCGAGGACGACCGCCAGGCGCTGATCGCCGGGTTGAAGTCCGGCGTGATCGACTGCATCG
Organism: Baekduia sp.; assembly: GCF_035996765.1. NCBI lineage: Bacteria > Bacillati > Actinomycetota > Thermoleophilia > Solirubrobacterales > Baekduiaceae > Baekduia > Baekduia sp. Next base: position 31,450 of record NZ_DASYJG010000077.1, on the reverse strand, counting down.
CGACCGACCACGCGCCCCACGCGCGCGACGAGAAGGAGGTCCCGTTCGAGCAAGCGCCGATGGGGACCACCGGGCTGGAGACGTCCTTTGCGGCGATCTACACCAACTTGGTCCTGCCCGGCGTGTTGACGCTGGAGCTGCTGCTGCGGCGCCTGACCGACGGCGCCGCGCTGTTCGACCTCGCCACGCCGACCGTCGCGCCCGGCCAGCCGGCCAACCTGACGCTCGTCGACCTCGAGCGCGAATGGGTGGTGGGGGACGGCGGCTACGAGTCGCGCTCGGCCAACTGCTGCTTCGATGGCCAGACCTTGCGCGGCAAGGTGCTGCTGACCATCGCCGCCGGGACGCTCGCGTTCCGGGCCCGCCAACTGGAAGTGGTCCGTTAGAGATGAGCGCTCAGAGCAACTCCACGCGGCTCTATGACCGTCGCCGCTCGGCGCTGGTCGTCGTCGACGTCCAGGACGGCTTCCGCTCCTACGACACGTTCGCCGACGTCGCCGCCGCCTGCGGTCGCCTCGTCGAGGGCGCGAAGATCCTCGATGTCCCGATCATCGCGACCGAGCAGTACCCCAAGGGCCTGCAGCACACCGCGCCCGAGGTCGGGCTGCCAAACGACGCGACGATCGTCGAGAAGTCCGTCTTCAGCGCGGTCCGCGCCGACGGCTTCAACCTCGCCGGGCGCAACCAGGTGCTGCTCTGCGGCATCGAGGCCCACGTCTGCGTGATGCAGACCGCGCTCGACCTGCTCGACCGCGGCGTCAGCGTGCAGATCGTCACCGACGCGGTCGGCTCCCGCCACGCGCACGATCGCGAGGTAGGGCTTCAGCGCCTCGACCGCGCCGGCGCGACCCTGACCACCGTCGAAGCCGCGCTGCTCGAGCTCTGCGAGCGCGCCGGCACCCCCGAGTTCAAGGCCGTCCAGAAGGTGATCCTCTGATGCAGAAGTCCAACGCCTACGTGTTGCTCGAGGACGGCACGCGCTTTGACGGCGAGTCTGTGGGAGCGGAAGGCCACGCCACCGGCGAGGTCGTCTTCACCACCGGCATGTCCGGCTACCAGGAGTCGATGACCGACCCGTCCTTCGCCGGCCAGCTCATCACCTTCACCTACCCGCACATCGGCAACTACGGCGTCTCGCAGTCCGCGATGGAGTCCGAGGCCGTCTGGGCGCGCGCGGCGATCATGCGCGAGGCCGTCAACCGCGAGGACGCGCCGGAGGCCGAGCGCGGCTGGTGTGACTGGCTGATCGACTGCGGCATCCCGGCGATCTCCGGCGCCGACACGCGCGCGCTAGTCCGCCACATCCGCGACGCCGGCGCGATGCGCGGCGGCGTCTTCACGGGCGAGATCTCCGAGAGCGAAGCGCGCGAGCTGATCGCCGCCGAGCCGTCGATGGTCGGCGCGGACTTCGCGAAGGTCGTCACGCCCAAGGTCGCCCATACCCTCGGCTTCGGCGGGGCGACCAAGATCCACGCCATCGACACGGGCATCAAGTCCTCGATCGTGCGCAACCTCGTCGAGCGCGGGGCGGAGGTCACGCTGCACCCGTGCACCGTCACGGCCGAGGAGCTGCTGGCCACCGACGCCGACGCGTTCTTCCTCGCCAACGGCCCCGGCGACCCGGCCGCCCTCGGCTATGTCGTCGACACCGTCCGCGACCTCGTCGGCAAGCGCCCGGTCTGGGGCATCTGCCTCGGCCACCAGCTGCTCTGCCAGGCCGTCGGCTTGGAGACCTACAAGCTGCCCTTCGGCCACCGCGGCGGCAACCACCCGGTCAAGGATCTCCGGACGGGCAAGATCGAGATCACCGCTCAGAACCACGGCTTCGCCGTGAAGGCTCCCGACGGGACCGGACGCGTCGAGGCCGACGAGCCCGTGCGCTGGCAGACCGACTTCGGCGAGGCCGCCCTGACCCACGTCAACCTCTATGACCGCACGGTCGAGGGGCTGGAGTTGTTGGAGGTCAACGGCGCGACCGTCCAGTACCACCCCGAGGCCGGCCCGGGCCCCAACGACGCGCTGTACCAGTTCGACCGCTTCCTGAACGCCGTCCGGAGCGCTGCCTGACCGATGCCCCGCCGCAACGACATCCACAAGATCCTGATCCTCGGCTCCGGTCCGATCGTCATCGGCCAGGCCGCCGAGTTCGACTACTCCGGCGTGCAGGCCTGCAAGGTCCTGCGCGAGGAGGGCTACGAGATCGTCCTGGTCAACTCCAACCCGGCGACGATCATGACCGACCCGGAGTTCGCCGACGCGACCTACGTTGAGCCGCTGCTGCCCGGCCCGGTCGCCCAGGTCATCGAGAAGGAGCGCCCCGACGCACTGCTGCCGACGCTCGGCGGCCAGACCGCGCTCAACCTCGCCAAGGCGCTGCACGAGGACGGCACGCTGGCGAAGTTCGGCGTCGAGCTGATCGGCGCGAACTACGACGCCATCAACACGGCCGAGGATCGCGAGCTCTTCCAGCAGGCGATGGCCAAGGCCGGGTTGAAGATGCCGGCCAACGCGATCGCGACGACGATCGAAGAGGCCGAGGCGGCGCGCGAGCGCATCGGCCTGCCCGCGATCGTGCGTCCGGCGTTCACGCTCGGCGGCCGCGGCGGCGGCATCGCGCGCACCGAGGACGAGTACCGCACGATCGTCTCCCGCGGCCTCGCCGCCTCGCCGATCACCCAGGTGCTGATCGACCAGTCGGTCATCGGCTGGGGCGAGTTCGAGCTCGAGGTCATGCGCGACCACAACGACAACGTCGTGATCGTCTGCTCGATCGAGAACCTCGACCCGATGGGCGTGCACACCGGCGACAGCGTCACCGTCGCCCCGCAGCAGACGCTCACCGACCGCCTCTACAACAAGCTGCGCGACCAGGCGATGGCCTGCATCCGCGCGGTCGGCGTCGAGACCGGCGGCTCCAACGTGCAGTTCGCGGTCAACCCGAGCACCGAGGAGATCCTCGTCATCGAGATGAACCCGCGCGTGTCGCGGTCCTCCGCGCTGGCCTCCAAGGCCACCGGCTTCCCGATCGCCAAGATCGCCGCGCGGCTGGCCGTCGGGTATTCGCTGGAGGAGATCCCCAACGACATCACACGGGTGACGCCGGCGAGCTTCGAGCCGACGATCGACTACGTGGTCGTCAAGTGGCCGCGCTTCGCCTTCGAGAAGTTCAGCGGCGCCAATGCCGAGCTCTCGACGCACATGAAGTCCGTCGGCGAGGCGATGGCGATCGGCCGCACGTTCTCCCAGGCGTTCCTGAAGGCCATGCGCTCACGCGAGCTGGACGCGCCGCCGCGCCTGGACGCGCTCGGCCGCGCCGACCTGCTGACGATGCTCGACCGCCCGGCCTCGGACCGCTTCGACGTCATCCTCGCGGCCTTCCGCAAGGAGGCGACGATCGAGGAGATCGGCGCCAAGACGTTCATCGACCCGTGGTTCCTCCGGGAGCTCCAAGCCGTCGCGCTCGATCCCGACGCGCCGTTCAGCGGCGTCCGGACCTACAAAGCCGTCGACACCTGCGCGGCGGAGTTCGCCGCCGAGACGCCGTACTTCTACTCGGCCTGGGAGCGCGAAGCGGCCGACGAGGTTCGCCGCGGCGACAACGCCTCGGTCGTGATCCTCGGCGCGGGTCCGAACCGCATCGGCCAGGGCATCGAGTTCGACTACTGCTGCGTGCACGCCGCGATGACCGTCCGCGAGAGCGGCCGCGACGCGGTGATGATCAACTGCAACCCGGAGACGGTCTCCACCGACTACGACACGTCGGACCGGCTCTATTTCGAGCCGCTGACGCTGGAGGACGTGCTCGGCGTCATCGCGATCGAGCAGCCCGAAGGCGTCATCGTCCAGTTCGGGGGTCAGACCCCGTTACGGCTGGCGCATGGTTTGCAACAGGCCGGCGTCAAGATCCTCGGGACCAGCGTTGACTCGATCGATCTGGCTGAGGAGCGCGGTCGCTTCGGCGAGCTGCTCGATCGCCTCGGCTTCAAGGCGCCGCCGTACGCCACCGCCGCGACGATCGAGGGCGCGCTGGACGCGGGGGACACCGTGGGCTATCCGCTGCTCGTGCGTCCGTCCTACGTTCTCGGCGGTCGCGCGATGGAGATCGTCTACTCCCGCGATGGCCTTGCCGACTACCTGACGCGCCATGCCCGCGATGGGCGCGACATCTTCCTGGACCGCTTCCTGGAGAACGCGATCGAGGTCGACGTCGACGCGCTCTGTGACGGGGAATCGGTCTGGCTCGGCGGGATCATGCAGCACGTCGAGGAGGCAGGGATCCACTCCGGTGACAGCGCCTGCGTGTTGCCGCCGCACTCGCTCGGCCCCGACATGCTCGACCAGATCCGCGCGGCGACGCGCGGGATCGCGCTCGGGCTCGGCGTCGTCGGCCTCTGCAACGTGCAGTACGCCGTCCACGCCGGCGAGCTCTACGTCATCGAGGCCAACCCGCGCGCGTCGCGGACCGTGCCGTTCGTCTCCAAGGCGATCGGCGTGCCGCTGGCCAAGATGGCCTGCCGGCTGATGCTCGGCGAGAAGCTGGTGGAGCTCGACCTCCCCGCCGAGGACGCGCCGCTGGATCACGTCAGCGTCAAGGAGGCGGTGCTGCCGTTCGACCGCTTCGAGGGCTCCGACGCCGTGCTTGGTCCGGAGATGCGCTCGACCGGCGAGGTCATGGGCGTCGCCCGCGACTTCCCCAGCGCGTTCGCCAAGGCCCAGGCCGCGGCCGGCGCCGCGCTGCCGACCGAGGGCACGGCCTTCATCACGGTCACCGACACCGACAAGCCGGCAGCCGGCGCCGTCGCCCAGATCCTGCACGACCTCGGCTTTCAGATCGTCGCCACACGCGGCACGGCCGAGGCGATCCAGCGCTGGGGCGTGCCCGCCACGGTCATCAACAAGATCAACGAGGGCACCCCGAACGTGGTCACCTGGATCGAAGAAGGCAAGGTCGACCTGGTGGTCAACACCCCGACGGGCTCGGGTGCACGTACGGACGGCTGGGAGATCCGGCGCGCCGCGGTCGCCGCGGGCATCCCGTGCCTGACGACGCTGAGCGCCGGCCTCAGCGCCGCGCGCGCGATCTCCTCCGAACGCCAGGGGGTGGCCGAGGTGATCTCGCTGCAGGAGCTGCACGCCGCGCGATCAGCTGCGCTGTCCATGCCCACTCAGCCGAGCGCCTCCTGATCTGGCGGCTGCTCTTCGAACTGGTCCTGCGGCGCGTCGACGCCGAGACCGCTCACCGGCTCGGGACCCGGACGCTGGACGTCGTGCTCGGCTCCCGCTGGGCGCGGCGGCTGGCGCGGCGCGCGCTGGCGCCGCGCGATCCCGTGCTGCGCGTGCGCGCCCTCGGCCTCGACTTCCCCAGCCCGCTGGGGTTGGCTGCCGGCTTTGACAAGGAGGCGGCGCACGTCGACGCGCTGACGGCGCTCGGTTTCGGCTTCGTGGAGATCGGGACGGTTACGGCGCAACCACAGCCCGGCAACCCCCGACCGCGGATGTTCCGGCTGCCCGCCGACCGCGCGCTGGTCAACCGCATGGGCTTCAACAACGCCGGGGCGCAGGCGGCGGCCGCGCGCTTGGCTCGCGCGCGCGACCCCGGCGTGGTAGTCGGCGTGAACATCGGCAAGACGAAGCTCGCCGAGGATGCTGCGGCCGACTACCGCGCCAGTGCCCAGGCGCTGGCGCCGCACGCCGACTACCTCGTCATCAACGTCAGCTCGCCCAACACGCCGGGGCTGCGCGACCTGCAGGCGGTGGCGCAGCTCGAGCCGTTGATCGTCGCGGTGCGCGAGGGCCTGGCCGCCGCCGGCCACACCGTCCCGCTGCTGGTCAAGATCGCGCCCGACCTGGCTGACGAGGACATCGACGCCGTGGCCGAGCTCGCGCTGCGGACCCGCCTGGACGGCATCGTCGCGACCAACACCACCATCTCGCGCGCCGGTTTGCGCAGCACCGCTGAGGGGATTGCCGGCGCCGGCGCGGGCGGACTCTCCGGCGCGCCGCTGGCCGAGCGGTCGCTCGCGGTGCTGCTGCGGCTGCGCGCGCGGCTCGGCGACGAGCTCGTGATCGTGTCGGTCGGCGGGGTGGAGAGCGCGACGGACGTGGCAACTCGGCTGGCCGCGGGGGCGACGCTCGTGCAGGCCTACACCGCCTTCGTCTACGGCGGTCCGCTGTGGCCGTCACGCGTTCAGCGAGGGCTCGCGCGCCAGCTTCACGATGCGGGTTCGAACCGGGCTGCGGACGATCGCTGAGCGGTCTGTCGGTCCACGGACGTCTGGCGCTCGAGGCCGATGTATGTCGCCATTGCACACTCGTTCAGACGGAAAGCCGCAAACACCGGAGGACGCTCGCGGAGCGTGCCGGTCGGCCATGTGGCCGCGCGTGGAGATGGGGCAGGAAAGTACCTGCAAAACCCGTCGGCACCGTCAAGCAGGGTGAAGAAGGGTGGACCTCAGGTCGAGGTCCAGCCGAATTGCTCTGTCACGCCTTGCTGGAGGCCCGTTGGTGTGTAGTATCGGCGCCCCGATGTCGCCGGCCGCCAACTCGCCCATCAAGCACACGGCGGCACCCGAACGCAGCCTCAATCAGCGGATGGACGCCCTCCAAAAGGCCAACGTCATCCGCACCCGTCGCGCGCAGCTCAAGCGCGACCTGAAGGCCGGTCGAGTGTCGATCCACAAACTGCTTCTCGATCCGCCCGAGTTCCTCGAGACCGCCAAGGTCTTCGACATGCTCCTGGCCGTCCCGAAGTACGGGCGGGTGAAGGCCAACAAGATCTTGCAGACCTGCCGGATCTCGCCGTCGAAGACGATCGGCGGCCTGTCGGATCGTCAGCGTGCCGAGCTCGTCGGCATGCTCCGCAAGTAGCGCGCGCCGCGCGCGAGATACACGTGTCCGGTGTCTTCGTCATCACCGGTCCCTCGGGGGTCGGCAAGGGCACGCTCATCCGTCTGCTGCGTGAGCGTGTGCCCGAGCTCGCGCTGAGCGTCTCGGCCACCACGCGCCAGGCGCGCCCGGGGGAGACCCAGGGCGAGCACTACCACTTCCTCTCCGACGAGGAGTTCGCTCGTCACGTCGACGCGGGTGACTTCGTCGAGTGGGCCGAGTACTCCGGGCGTCGCTACGGCACGCTGCGCGAGGAGCTCGATCGCCACACCTCCGGCGGCCGTCCCGTGCTGCTGGAGATCGAGGTCCAGGGCGCGCGCCAGGTACGCGAGACGCTGCCCGACGCAACGCAGATCTTCATCCGCCCGCCGAGCGACGACGCGCTGCGCGACCGTCTCGTCGGCCGCGGCACCGACACTCCCGAGCAGGTCGAGCGCCGCCTGAACGTGGCCGGCGAAGAGCTCTCAGCGGCGGGCGAGTTCAAGCACGTCGTGGTCAACGATCGTCTTGATGCGGCGGTGGATCAGCTGGAGGCGATCGTGCGGGGTACACTGGAACCGTGATCAGCCCCCGCATCGACAAGCTGCTCGACCACGTCGACTCCAATTACGCGTCGGTTCTCGTCGCCGCCAAGCGCGCGCGACAGATCAACTCGTACTACCACAACTTGGGTGAGGGGACGTTCGACGAGTTCCCGCCCCCGATGGTCGAGACCATCAGCAAGAACTACCTCACGATCGCGCTCGAGGAAGTCGCAGCGGGCAAGATCAAGTACCAGTACCGCTAGGGCTAGATCGTGGCGCGCCTGCTCCTCGGAGTCAGCGGGGGCATCGCCGCCTACAAGGCGCTCGAGGTCGTGCGCCTGGCCACCAAGGCCGGGCATGCCGTTCGGACGATTCAGACGCCGACCGCCCAACGCTTCGTCGGCGCCGCCTCGTTCGCGGCGCTGACGGGCGCCCCGGTCCTGACCGACGAGTTCGAACGCGACCCCGCCCGTGGCGCGTTCCCCGATCAGGATCCGCCGGCGCATGATCCGGCCAGCCACCTCGAGCTGGTCCGCAACGCCGACGCGTATCTGATCGCGCCTGCGTCGGCCAACACGATCGCCAAGCTCGCCCACGGGCAGGCCGACAACCTGCTGACCAGCGCGGCGCTGGCCGCGTCCTGCCCGGTGCTCGTCGCGCCCGCGATGAACCATCACATGTGGGAGCACCCGGCCACGCAGGCCAACCTCGCGCTGCTGCGCGAGCGTGGGGTGATCGTGATCGAGCCGGGGACCGGCGCGCTGGCGACCAAGCACGAGTGGGGGACGGGCCGGCTGGCGGAGGTCGCCGATCTCGTCGCCGCCTTCGAGGCCGTGGTTCCGGTGGGCGCCCGCCCGTGGGACGGCCTCAAGGTGCTCGTCACCGCCGGCGGCACGCGCGAGCCGATCGACGCCGTGCGCTACGTCGGCAACCGCTCCTCTGGCCGCATGGGCTTCGCCGTCGCCGAGGAGGCCGCGGCGCTCGGCGCGGAGGTGACGGTGATCGCCGCGAACGTCACGCTCGCTCATCATCCGCGCGTGCGGTACGTCGAGGTCGAGACCGCGGCGGAGCTGCGCGACGCCGCAGTCGCCGAGTTTCCCGCCGCCGACGTCCTGGTGATGGCGGCGGCCGTCGCCGACTTCCGGCCGGCGAGCGCCGTCGAGGGCAAGGTCAAGAAGACCGGCCGCGATGAACTCGAGCTCGTGCTCGAACGTACCGAGGATGTGCTCTCCGGACTGGCCGCCGGCCGTCGCCCCGAGCAGACGCTCGTCGGCTTCGCCGCAGAACATGGCGCAGGCGCGCTGGAATACGGCCGCGACAAGCTGGTCCGCAAGGGGTTGGATGCGGTGGTGGTCAATGACGTCTCCCAGCCCGGCATCGGCTTCGACGCCGTCGACAACGAGGTGACGCTGGTCACTGCCACCGGCGACGAGCCCGTGCCGCGCGGGACCAAAGCGGAGGTCGCGCGGGCGATCCTCGCGACCATCGAAAAGCTCCGCGCCAACCAGGCGAAGGCCGGGGCGTGAGATGAGCACCGAGGGCCACCTCGACGGATCCGAGGTCGCCCGCGCCGGCCTGCTGGCCCGGCGGATCGCCGAGGCGGTTCACGATGTCGTCGAGGTCCGCCAGGAGGTGCTCGAGGATCTGCTGGTCTGCATCCTCGCTGAAGGCCACGTCTTGATCGAGGATCTCCCCGGCGTCGGCAAGACCACCCTCGCGCGCGCGTTCGCGCGCGTGACCGACCTCGGCTTCCAGCGCGTGCAGTGCACGGCCGATCTGCTGCCCGCCGATGTCGTCGGCACCAACGTCTTCAACCAGCGCGAGGACCGCTTCGAGTTCCGGCCCGGGCCGATCTTCGCCAACGTCGTCCTCGTCGACGAGGTCAACCGCGCTTCGCCCAAGACGCAATCGGGCCTGCTGGAGTGCATGCAGGAGCGGCGCGTCACCGTCGACGTCCACTCCCACGAGCTGGCGCGGCCGTTCGTCGTGCTCGCCACCCAGAACCCCGTCGAGTTCGAGGGGACCTACCCGCTGCCTGAGGCGCAGGTCGACCGCTTCATGGCGCGGCTGTCGCTCGGCTACCCGACGCCGGCCGCCGAGGTCGACATGCTGCGCGCCCACGAGGCCGGCGACCGCGTCGAGAAGATGGAGCCGGTCGCCACCGCCGCCGACGTGCTGGAGGCGATCGACATCGCCACGCGCGTCGTCGCGTCTGACCGCCTGCGCTCCTACGTGGTGGCGTTGCTGCAGCGCACACGTCAGGACGCCCGCACCGAGTTGGGCGCGAGCCCGCGTGCCGGGCTGATGCTGCTGCGCGCCGCCAAGGCGCGGGCGCTGCTGCAGGGCCGCGACCATGCGCTGCCCGACGACGTCCAGGCGTTGGCGCGCGTCGTCCTTGCCCACCGCCTCGTCCTGGCGCCGGAGGCGTTGGACGCAACCGCGGAGCAGGTCGTCGCCGACGCGCTCGCCGCTACCCCAGCCTTATAGGACTGGGTCTGGAGGAGCCGACCATGGAGGAGACCGCCCGCCCACTCCTCCGCACCGGCGCCCTCGGCCTGCTGCTCATCCTCTGCGCCGGTCTGCTCGACGCCGAGCCGCTGTACGTGGCAGGCGCCGCCTTCCTCGCCGTCGCGCTCGGGGCGGCCGCGTGGGTCCTCGCGGGCGCGCGCGGAATCCACGTCACGCGCACGGTTGGCCGCCGACGAGCCCTGGAAGAAGAGGCGGTGCCGGTCGAGATCCGCGTGACCTCGCCACGGCCGCTGCCGACCGGCGGCGTGCTCGACCCACTGCTGCCGGCGCCCGCGCCGCTGGCGACCGGCCGGCGGCTGACGTGCGTGCGCATCGAGGTGCGCTTCGCGCGCCGCGGACGCAAGCTGCTCGCGCCACCGCGCGTGGCGGTGCGCGATCCGCTCGGGCTGATGGTGCGGATCGTGCGCGGCGCGCCGATCGCCACCGACGAGGTCCTGGTGCTTCCACGGATCGAGCCGGTTCAGGCACCGGGCGCCGGCGGCGACGGTTCCGGATCGCTCCAGCTCGGGCGCCGCTCGTCGGTAGCGGCGGAGATCGAGCTCGACGGGCTGCGCCAGGCCCGCGAGGGGACGTCGGCGTCACGGATGTACTGGCCGTCGCTGGCCAAGGGCGGCGAGCTGCTGGAGCGTCGGCTGCGCGCCGACAGCGACACGCGCCCGCTCGTCGTCTTGGATCCCCGGGCCGCGGCCAGCGAGGAGGATCTCGACGCGGCGGTGCGGGCAGCGGCGTCACTGGCCGTCCATCTTGCGCACGCGGGCGGGTGCGCGCTGCTGATTCCCGGCGATCGCCGGCCGGTCGTGCTGGATCCGGGCCTCGTCGGCTGGACGCATCTGCATGCGCGCCTGGCGCTGGTCGACGGCAACGTGCCGCCGCCGGTCTCCGGTCTGGCCGCCCGCCGTGGGCCAATCGTCTACGTTGCCGCGCGCCGCCTCACCCGCCCGCCGCGCGCGCTGGCCCACGCGCCCGGCGGCGGCCGCGTGCTCGTGGTGCCCGCGCCGATCGCCGGGCGCCGGGCGGCCTTCACGGTGGCCGAGTGCATCGGCTATGAGCTGTCGGAGGCGCGCCGCGGCGCGGCGGTCGCATGACAGCTCTCCCAGTCCCCGGAACGATGGGCGCCGCCCGCGGCGCCGCTTCGCGGTCGGAGGCCTGGACGCTGCGGCTCGCGACGTTCGCTGCGCTCGGGCTCTTCGGCGGCGCGCACTGGGCGGGCATCGTCCGGCCGGGCGCCGGCGGGGATCTGCTCGGTCTGTTCTTGATCGCCCTCGCCGCCGGCATCGTGGCCGCGGCCGCGGGCGAGGTGCTCACCACCCGCGGGCGGCGCATCGCTGCGATGAGTGCGATCGTGCTCGCAGCGCTCGCTCTGATCCTGCTGGTGGCCGGCGTGCCGCTGTGGTACCTGCGTCCTGATCGTTGGGACACGCTGAGCGTCAACATCGCCAACGCGATCGCCACGCTCCCCGAACTGCGGATGCCCTATCGCGGCACCGACCCGTGGGTGCGCACCGTGCTGATCAGCGGCGGCGGCGTGCTACTTCTGGCCGGCGCCATCCTCGCGCTCGCGCCGCGGCCGAAGACCTTCGCGGCCACGCTCTGCCTCGGCGTCCTCTACGTGGTGGCGATCATCGAGCACCGCCCGTCGCACCCCTACCTCGACGGCATCCTCTTCTCGCTGCTGCTCGGCGCGATGCTCTGGGGCGAGCGCCTCAGCAGCCGCGAGGCGCCGGCAGCGGCCACGATCGGCGTCGTCGCCGTCCTGGGCTCGGCACTGCTGGCTCCGCACCTGGACTCACCGCGGCCGTGGGTCGACTACGAAGCGCTGGCCGAGGCGCTGCAGGGCGGCAAGACCACCACCTTCACCTGGAACCACAGCTACGGCCCGTTGAACTGGCCGCGCGACGGTCTGGAGATCGCGCGGGTGCGCGCCCGCGGCGACCTCTACCTCAAGACCGCCAACCTGGAGGACTTCGACGGTCGCGAGTGGCGTCAGGCCAAGGGCGTTCTGAGCGGCGGTGCGGACACGCAGTTCGCGCGACGCCATCCCAACTGGACGCAGACGATCCACGTCACCGTCAAAGGTCTCAAGAGCCGCCAGTTCCTGGTCGCGGGAACGACCACGGTCGTCAATCGCTCTAGCAAGGACGTCGTCCCGGCGACGCCGGGAACCTTCCAGGTCAGCGGCAAGCCGCTGCGCCGCGGCGACTCCTACGACGCGGTCGTCTATGTGCCGACGCCGGGCACGGTCGAGCTCCACAGCGCTGGCGTCGACTACCCCTACTACGTCATCCGCCAACTCGCGGTCGAGCTGCCGTCGCAGCCAGGGATCGGCCCGGTCGAGGTGCACTTCGCACCGTGGGGGAGCAACGCGGCCAGCGTGGCGCGCGCGGCGAGCGGCTTCGGGATCATCGACGCCGACCAGGCGCTGTCCGCCTCGCCTTACGCCCGCGAGTACGCGCTGGCCCAGGAGCTGAGCGGGGCGACGACCGACCCCTATGACTACGTGCGCAAGGTGATCGCGCGCGTCCAGCGCGACGCGCGTTACACCGAGGCGCCGCCGTCCCCCGGCCGGCTCGAGCCGCTCGACGCCTTCCTGTTTCGCGACCACGCGGGCTACTGCCAGTACTTCGCCGGCGCGACCGCGCTGCTGCTGCGCATGGGCGGCGTACCGGCACGCGTCGTCGCCGGCTTCTCGCCCGGCTCGCGCGACGGCGCCACGCACGTCATCCGCGACCTCGATGCCCACAGCTGGGTCGAGGCCTACTTCCCGCGCCTGGGCTGGGTGACCTTCGACCCGACGCCCGGCGACTCGCCGGCGCGCTCGCAGCAGACCGACACGGTGTCGGTGGCGTCCACCGCTCCGAAGCCGAAGGGTCGTGCGGCGTCGACGGGCGACCGGCTGTCGGACCCGCGAGCCGGCGGTGCCGCCGCGGCCGCCGGCGGCGGGGGGATCGGCCTTGGCGCCTGGCTGGTGCTTGGCGGCGTGGCGCTCGCGCTGGTCGCCGGTGCCGCCATGATGGCCGTCCGCCGCAGGCGCCAGCTGGCGCGCAGCGGCGACCCCGAGCTCGAGGAGTTACGCCTCGCGCTGCAACGCTCCGGCCGCGGCATCCTGCCGGAGCTCACGCTCGCCAAGGTCGAGGGGATGCTGCGCGGGAGCGACGGGGCCTCGGGCTACGTCGCCTCGCTGCGGGTCGCGCGCTACGGCGCCGGCGGCCCGTCGCCCACACCGCGCCAGCGTCGCGCGCTGCGGCGTGAGTTGGCTGCGGGCCTCGGGCTGGGCGGGCGGATCCGGGCGCTGTGGGCGCTCCCGCCGCGGTCCGCCGAGCTGGTGGACGCGTTGAGACCGCGCCGCCGCCGGTCCTACAATTGAGGCTCATGGACCAGCCAGGTGCCTACGAGCTCTTCCGCCAGGGCACGGAGCTCCTAGAGGCCGGAGATCACCACGCGGCGACGGTGCCGCTGGCTCGTGCCCGGGAGCTCGCGCCCGACAAAGACTCCGTCCGCGAGGCCTACGGCCGCGCGCTCTTCCTCGCTCAACGCTTCAGCGAGGCCGCTGCCGAATTCGAGGCGGTCGTCGAGCACGCGCCGACCAACGACTACGCGCTGTTCTGCCTCGGCCGCTGCCTCCAGCAGCTCGGCCAGCACGCCGAGGCGCTCCATCCGCTGGTCCTCGCGGCCAACCTTCAGCCCGACCGGGCGGACTATGCGAAATACCGCGACCAAGCCCGTCGGCGGGCGGCCTGAGGGGCGTCTCGACGCGCCTGGACGCACCTCAGGCCGGAACCGGTGCTGGCGCACGAGGCTCCGACCTTCGGCACGCCCAGCCACGACGATCCGGGCCTCAGGCCGCCCGCCGCGCCGCGTCTGCATGGACCCTGTCACGGCGTGTGTCGGAAGCCGCTCGGGTAAGGGCATGGTGCTATTCTCACCACACAACTTCCGTGCCGGGGAGCAGTCCCCGGTGATGTACAGGGAGCGGGCGTGAGCCCGCTCTTTCATTTTTCGAGGGGAGGGTTGATGAGCGCGACGATCCAGGCTGAAATCGAGAGCAAGCTCGCTGAGCGCGAGCCCGAGGTCGAGGTGCTGCTCGCGGAGTTGCAGGGGGACACCGTGGAGCTCTTCATCGACCATCCCGAAGGCGTCACGCTCGAGCTGTGCGAGCGCGTTACCCACGCGCTTCCCGAGCTCCTGGAGAAGTACGGCCTCACGGTCTCTTCTCCGGGCCCCGAGCGTCCGCTAAGCAAGCCGGAGCACTTCCGGCGCTTTATCGGTCGACGCGCTCGCGTTCGCACCCGCGACGAGCACGACGGCCGCAGATCGTTCACCGGCGAGCTCGTGGGAGCTTCCGAGACGGAGGTGACGGTGGCCGCAGGTACCGGCATCGTCGCCATCCCGTACGACGCCATCTCCCGATCCAACCTCGTCGAGTCCTAGGAGCAGGAGCCTCATGTCCCGCGACATCCTGGAAGCCATGACCGCGCTTGCGCGCGAGAAGGGCATCTCACCCGAGAAGCTCATGGCCGCGCTCGAGGACGCGCTGCTCTCGGCCTACAAGAAGCTGCCCGGCGCCGCGCGCTACGCGCGGGTCGAGGTCGATCCCGAGACCGGTGACTTCGTCGTCATCCGCTACCGCATCCCCAAGGACCTCGAGGCCGAGCTGATCGGCGAGACGATCGCCGAGGAGTCCTACATCGACCCTGAGACCGGCGACAAGGTCGAGCCGCAGGATCCCGAGATCGACCCCGCGAAGTTCGAGCAGTACCGGGATCGCATCGAGGAGATCGACGACACCCCCGACGACTTCGGCCGCATCGCCGCGCAGACCGCCAAGCAGGTCATCCTGCAGCGCATCCGCGAGGCGGAGCGCGACATGATGTTCGAGGAGTTCCAGGACCGCGTTGGCGAGCTGATCACCGGCATCGTCCAGCAGTCGGACTCCCGCTACACGCTCGTGCAGCTGCGCGACCGTGTCGAGGCGCTGCTGCCCAAGAGCGAGCAGGTCGACGGCGAGCGCTATGACCATGGCCAGCGCGTCAAGGCCGTGATCAAGGAGGTCTCGCCCTCCACCAAGGGTCCCTCGATCATCGTCAGCCGTCGCGACGGTGAGCTGATCAAGAAGCTCTTCGAGCTCGAGGTCCCCGAGATCGCCGACGGCCTGGTGGAGATCGCCAACGTTGCCCGCGAGCCTGGCTACCGCTCAAAGATCGCCGTGATCTCGCACGCCGACGGCGTCGACCCCGTCGGCGCCTGCGTCGGTCCGCGCGGCTCGCGCGTCCGGATGGTCGTCTCCGAGCTGCGTGGCGAGAAGATCGACATCATCCCCTACAACGACGAGCCCGCCCGGTTCGTCGCCAAGGCTTTGTCGCCCGCCCGCGTCCGCGAGGTGCTCGTCGACGACGAGTCCAAGCAGGCGACGGTCATCGTGCCCGACGACCAGCTCTCGCTGGCGATCGGCCGCGAGGGCCAGAACGCGCGTCTGGCCGCGCGGCTGACCGGCTGGCGCATCGACATCAAGTCTGAGACCGACTTCGCCGCAACGGCGACCGCCTCTGAGGAGTACGAGGAGGAGACCGGCGGCCGCTGCCAGGCCGTCTCGGTCCGCGGTCGCCGCTGCCCCAACGAGGCGCTGCCGGGCTCGCCGTTCTGCGGCCTGCCCAAGCACCAGGCGCTGTCGCGCTTCACCACCGCCGCGGTCGCGATCCTCGAGCCGCTCAGCGACGAGGAGATCACCGACCTGGCCGATCCGGACAAGACCTGGGACGACGTCGTCGACATCGTCACCAGGGCCGAGGAGCTCTACGGCGACCAGGAGGAAGTGGTCGTCGACGAAGACGCCGAGCCGGAAGAGGGCGAGTTCGACGACGACCTCGCACCTGCCGCCGAGGTGCCCGCGGAGGGCGCCGACGAGGTGGTGGCCGAGCTCGTCGAGGAGGAGCCCTCAGAGAACGGGCTCGAGCCCGCGCCGGAGGCCTCTGAGCCCGATGGGGCGGTGGACGCAGACCCCGAGACCCAGGCCGGGGAGCCGGCGTCGTAAGCTCTGTACCGCACCGGCGTTGCATCGGGTGTGGGACGGTCCGTCCCAAATCCGAGTTGCTGCGCCTGGTTGCGGTGGCAGGTCGGGTCGAGGTAGACCCGGCGGCGACGATGCCCGGGCGGGGCGCCTACGTGTGCAACCCCGAGTGTGCTGAGCAGGCGGTCAAGCGCCGCGCTGTGAGCCGTGCCCTGAGGGGACCGGCGGAGATTTCCGAAGACTTCGTAGAATCGATACGACTGCATGGCAAAAAAGCGAATCCATGAGATCGCCAAGGAGCAGGGACTGTCCAGCAAGGACGTTCTCGACAAGCTCCAGGCCGCGGGCCTTGACGTCAAGGCCGCTTCTTCCTCGGTCGAGGAAGGCGACGCGCTGCGCGCGATGAGCGGCGATAAGACAGCTGCCGGCAACGGCGCTGGCACACCATCTTCCACGGCGCCCGCGAAGGCTCCGGCGGCCGCGCCCAAGGGCGAGGCTCCGGCGGCCGCGCCGCCCGCCGGGCGCGGCCAGCCCGCCCGTGCGAGCGCGCCCCGTGGCGCACCCGTGCGTCCGCCCGAGGGTCGTGGGCAGCCCGTGCGCCCGCCCGCCGGGCGCGGTCAGCCCGTGAAGCCGGTCCCACCCACCCGCGCGCCCGCCGGCCGTGGCCAGCCCGCACGCGCACCGCAGCTGGGCAACACCACCGCACGCCCCGGCCAGGCTCCCGCACGTGGCGGCCCGCCTCCGGGCAGCCGCGGCACGCCGCAGCCCGTCCGTCCGGTCCCGCGCCGTCCCGTCCTTGACGACCTCCCGGTCGATCCGCGCCGCCAGATGGGCCGCAGCGGCCCGGGGCAGGCCCGCACGACGCCGCAGCCCGCGGCGGCGTCGCCCGAGGTCCAGGCGCCCGAGCCGGTCGAAGTCGAAGAGATCACGCCGCAGGCGCCCGAGGCCACCACGGCTCCGGCGGTTGAGGCCGTGCCTGCAGCCGAGGCGCCGCAGGCCGCTGCGCCCGCCGAGACACCGGCCAAGAAGGCTCCCGCCAAGGCCAAGGGCCGCAAGAAGATCTCCGTCCCGGCTCCGTCGGTCGACTCCCAGGCCAACCGCCCCAAGGTCGTCGCCCCGCCTGCCGAGGCGGCCGCCGCCGAGGCTGAGGCCCCCGCGGCAGACGCGGCCGCCGCCGAGGCCCCCGACGACGCCAAGGGCGCCGCGACCGCCAAGGGCAAGGACGACAAGACGCCCGGGCTGGTTCCGCACGTCGAGCCGCCCGCGCGCGGCGCAGGCCCGCGCATCATCTCGGTCCCCGAGCCACCCAAGCGCCCCAAGCGCGACGAGACGCAGTCCCAGCCCTCGGGCCAGGCCGGTCGCCCCACGCGCGGCGGGATGCGCAGCGAGGGTGGGCCCGGCGCCGGCAAGCGCCGTGTCGTCATCGACTCCCAGGCCGCCCGTCGCGGTCCCGGGGCGGGCCCCGGGCCGGCGCCGCAGCGTCCGCCGCGCCGTCGCCGGCGTCGCCGCCGCACGCCGATGCCGGACACGCCGGACATGTTGGCTGCCGATCAGCTGACGCGGATCGACACGGTCCGGATCAACTCCGGCTCCACGGTCAAGGACGTCGCCGAGTACCTCGGCGTCCCGGTCCCCGACGTCATCAAGCAGCTCATGTCCATGGGCGTGCTGGCGATGGTGACCAAGACGCTGGGCGACGAGGAGATCCAGCTCGTCGCCGATGCGCTCGACAAGAAGATCGAGATCGTCACGCTCTCCGACGAGGCCGACGACGAGATCGAGTACGACGACGCCGCCGAGGATCTCGTCGAGCGCCCACCGGTCGTGACGATCATGGGCCACGTCGACCACGGCAAGACGTCGCTGCTGGACGCGGTCCGCAAGACCGAGGTCGCTGCCGGTGAGGCCGGTGGCATCACGCAGCACATCGGCGCCTACCAGGTCCATCACAACGGCAAGACCATCACCTTCCTGGACACCCCGGGCCACCAGGCGTTCACCGCCATGCGTGCCCGCGGCGCCCGGGTGACCGACATCGCCGTGATCGTGGTCGCCGCCGACGACGGCGCGCGCCCGCAGACCAACGAGGCCATCGACCACGCCAACGCGGCCGACGTGCCGATCGTGGTCGCCGTCAACAAGATCGACAAGGAGGGGGCGGACCCGACGCGGGTGCGCACCGAGCTCACGCAGCTCGGCCTCCAGCCGTCGGACTGGGGCGGCGAGACCGAGTACGTCGACGTCTCGGCCAAGGCCGGCACCAATCTGGAGGACTTGCTCGACACGATCCTCGTGGTTGCCGAGCTCGAGGAGCTCGAGGCCAACCCGACCGCTGAGGCGTCGGGCGTCGTCATCGAGTCCAAGCTCGATCCGGGCCGCGGCCCGGTCGTCACCGTGCTGATCCAGCGCGGCACGCTGCGCATCGGTGAGTCGATCGTGGCCGGCGCCGAGCCGGGTCGCGTCCGCGCGATGATCGACTACCGCGGCGAGCGCGTGACCGAGGCGGTCCCCGGCGATCCGGTGGAGATCCTCGGCTTCGACGGCGTCCCCGACGCCGGCGAGCACGTCCGTGCGGTCGAGTCAGACAAGGAGGCCCGTCGCCTGGCCGCCGAGCGCGAGACGCGCGAGAAGTCCGAGGCGCTGGCCCGTCGGTCCGGCCGCAAGGTGTCCTTCGAGGACGTCTTCCGCCGTGCCCGTGAGGCCGAGCTCGCCGAGCTGCCGCTCGTCATCAAGGGCGACGTCGCCGGCTCGGTCGAGGCGCTCGAGGACGAGATCGCCCGCCTGCCCCAGGACGAGGTGCGCGTCGACGTGCTGCACAGCGGCGTCGGTGGCATCAACGAGTCCGACGTCATGCTCGCCGCCGCGTCGGAGGCCGTCATCATCGGCTTCAACGTGCGCCCGGTGGGCGACGCCGCCGCGCTGGCCGATCGCCAGGGCGTGGAGATCCGCGATTACTCGGTGATCTACGCGGCGCTCGACGACCTGCGTGCGGCCATGACAGGCCTGCTCGCGCCGGAGATCGTGGAGGACACGATCGGGACGGTCGAGGTGCGCCAGACGTTCAAGGCGTCCAAGATCGGCACCATCGCCGGCTCCTACGTCACCGACGGCGTCGTGCGTCGCGGGGCGAAGGTCCGGTTGGTGCGCGACGGGACCGTGGTCACCGAGACCACGGTCGACACGCTGCGGCGCTTCAACGAGGACGCCCGCGAGGTCGCGTCCGGCTACGAGTGCGGCATCGTGCTCCACAACTACCAGGACGTTCGCGAAGGCGATGTCCTGGAGGTCTTCGAGACGCGGCAGGTGGAGCGCGAGCTCCAGCCGTCGTAGTTCCGGTCGGGGCGGTGAGCGCCGATGAAGGCTTGCTCACCGCTCCAACTGCTCGACGCCATGCAGAGGGTCTAGGATGAGTTCCGGAGGAGCGCGGATGCGCCGCGTGGACGAAGCCGTCCGCGAGGTGCTCGGCGATGCCGTCGCCCATGATCTCAAGGACCCCCGGGTCGGTTTCGTGACAGTCACCGAGGTGCGAACGAGTGCTGACCTGCGCCAAGCGCGGGTCTTCGTGAGCGTGTTCGGCACCGACGAGGAGAAGGCGGCGACGCTCGAGGGCCTGGCGTCAGCGCACGGCATCCTCCAGACGCGCATCGCCCGCGAGCTGCGGATGAAGCACACCCCGGCCCTGCAGTTCTTGCTCGACGACACGGCCGAGAAGGCCGCCAAGCTGGAAGCCCTGATCGAGCACGTCACGGAGGACGGAGCCTGATGGACCGCAACGGCGCGACAGCGGCACGCGAGGAGGTCCTGCGCGAGATCCGCGGGGCCGAGGGCTTCTGCCTGGTGACCCACGAGCACCCCGACGGCGACGCGCTCGGCTCGCTGGTGGCGATGCACCGCATCCTCACGGCGCTGGGCAAGGACTCGGTCATGCTGATGGCCGCCGACGAGTTCCCGCTGCCCTACGAGTACCGCTTCTTCGACCTGCAGGGGCTCTCGACGGTCCCGCCGACCGATCTGCCGCAGCGCACGATCATCTACCTCGATTGCGGCAACATCGACCGCAACCCGCTGGGGATCGTCAAGGGCGACGACGTCCACATCCTCAACATCGACCACCACCACGACAACACGCGCTTCGGCACGGTCGACCTCGTGGATCCCGAGTCGGCGTGCACGACCGAGATCGTCTGGGATCTGATGCGCGCGCTGGGGGTCGAGCCCGACCAGGAGCTGGCCGAGGCGCTGTACGTGGGGCTCGTCACCGACACCGGCCGGTTCATGTATGAGAACACCGGGCCGCGGTCGCACGTGATGGCCGCCGAGCTGATCGAGGCCGGCGTCGACACGCATGCGATCTACCGCCGGCTCTACGAGGACATGCCATACGCGAAGCTCGAGCTCCTCGGCCGCGCGCTGGCGCGGGTGGAGCGCCACGATGACGGCACGTTGACGATCGCGCGGCTCACGCGCGAGGACTTCGAGCGCGTCGGGGCCGAGGACAGCTACACCGAGGGCATCATCGACCACCTGCGGTCGGTCGAGCACACCAAGGTCGCCGCGCTGGCGCGCGAGATCGACGGCGCCGATCCGGAGCGCATCCTCAAGAAGGTCTCGCTGCGCTCGACCGACGGCGAGGTCGACGTGTCGGCCATCGCCCGCGCGGGCGGCGGCGGTGGGCATCGTCAGGCGGCGGGCTTCTCGACCGAGCTCGGCGACGACGAGCTGGTCGCCTTCCTGCGCGAGCAGATCGCCGCGCAGTTGGCGCTGTCGTCGACCTAGGGGAGGCGCTGCTTGCCGGTTGATGGGGTGGTGCTGGTCGACAAGCCGGCCGGTCCGACGTCGTTTGACATCGTCGCCCGCGTGCGGCGCACGCTGCCGCGCGGGACGAAGGTCGGCCACAGCGGAACGCTCGATCCGTTCGCCACGGGGCTGCTGCTGATCCTGCTCGGCCGCGCGACGCGGATCCAGCGCTACTTGATGGCCTTGCCCAAGGCCTACGAGACGGTTGCGCAGCTGGGGTGGACGTCGACCACCGGCGATCCGGAAGGTGAGCTGGTCCACACGGGCCGCATGCCACCGCGCGACGTCACGTTGCCGATCGGGAGGATCCGTCAGCGCCCGCCGGCCTACAGCGCGGTCAAGATCGACGGCCGCCGCGCGTACGCGATGGCGCGTGCGGGGGAGGCTGTGGAGATCCCCGAGCGCGAGATCTATGTCACCGGCTTCGAGGAGCGCTGGCGCGAGGGCGATTGCGCCCGCTACGACATCCGTTGCTCGTCGGGCACCTACGTCCGGTCGTTGATCGCTGATCTCGGTGATGCCTACTGCGTCGAGCTGCGTCGCACCCAGATCGGTCCGTTCCGTGTCGAGGAGGCCATCGCACCGCCCGATCGCTCCGACGCGGCACCGTTCGCACCGCGCGTCCTCACGCTCGCGCAGGCGCTCAACGGAGTGCTGCCCGCGGTGCCGGTCGACGCCGACGCCGCGCGGCGCGCCGGTCACGGCCAGGTCGTCGACATCACCGGCGGCGGGCACTGGGCGGACGCGCCGACAGGCGACGTCTACTTAGTCGATCCTGACGGTGAGGCGGTCTGCGTGGCCGATGTCACCGACGGTCGTGCCAAGCCCCGCGTAGGCTTCCGGGCGTGAAGCTCACGTACCTGCCCGACGTGGAGCCGCGACCGCGGCGGGTGGCCATCGGCACCTTCGACGGCGTCCACCTCGGCCACCGCGAGGTCATCGGCAGCGCCGACACCGTCGTCACGTTCGATCCGCACCCGCAGTCGGTCGTCGCGCCCGGCACGCAGCCCAAGCTGCTGACGACGTTGGAGCGCAAGGCCGAGCTGGTGGCGTCGCTCGGGATCGATGAGCTCGTCGTGATCCCGTTCGACGGTGACTTCGCCGCGCGCAGCGCCCAGGACTTCGTCGACCACGTCCTGGTCGAGCGCGTGGCGGCCACGCACGTCAGCGTCGGCGAGAACTTCCGGTTCGGACACAAGGCCCAGGGCGATGCGCAACTTCTCGCCGACGATCCGCGCTTTGAGACGCGCACGGTGCCGCTGCTGGAGGTCGATGGGGAGGTCGTCAGCTCCAGCCACATCCGTGGCCTGTTGGCCGGTGGTGCGGTGCAGTACGCCGATCAGCTGCTCGGCGCGCCGTTCGCCGTCGACGGTGAGGTCCAGCACGGCGACAAGCGCGGGCGCACGCTGGGCTTTCCGACCGCCAACCTCGTGCCGCGACCGGGGTTCGTCGTGCCGGGTCACGGCGTCTATGCCTGCCGCGTCGCCCTGCCGGACGGGTCGCTTGCCGCGGCCGCGACCAACGTCGGCGTCCGGCCGCAGTTCGTCACCGGTCGCGGGGAGCTGATCGAGGCGTTCCTGATCGACTGGTCGGGCGACCTCTACGGCGAGAAGATCCGCATCGAGTTCCTGCGCCGGCTGCGCGGCGAGCGGCGCTTTGACAGCGTGGACGCCCTCGTGGAGCAGATGGGCCGCGACGTCGACGAGGCACGCGACCTCTCCGCGGGTTGACGCCCGCCCCTGCTAGCCTTCCGCGTCGCACATGAGCACGCTGACCGCTGACCGCAAGCAGGAAATTGTCGCCAAGTTCGGGGAGAACGCCCAGGACACCGGGAGCACCCGGGTCCAGGTCGCCCTGCTGACGGCGCGCATCAACGATCTGACCGAGCACCTTCGGGAGCACAAGAAGGATCACGCCAGCCGTCGCGGCCTGCTCATGCTCGTCGGCCAGCGCCGTCGTCTGCTCAACTACCTGAGCAAGAACGACCTCGAGGGCTACCGCGCCCTCATCGCCGAGCTCGGCCTGCGCCGGTAAGCGCCGGCGAGGATCTCCCGTGAGCATCATCGCGCCCGGGACCAAGGTTCCCGACTTCCTGCTTCGGCGCGGCGACGGCGCCGAGTTCACGCCCGACGACCTGCAGGGCAAGACCACCGTCCTGGTCTTCTACCCGTTCGCCTTCAGCCCGGTCTGCACCGACCAGTTCCAGATCTACGAAGAGGCGCTGGGCGAGCTGACCGAGCAGGGCGCGACGCTCTACGGCGTCTCGACCGACGCGATCCCGTCGCAGACCGCCTTCAAGGAAAAGCTCGGTGTCTCGATCGAGATGCTCTCAGACTTCGAGCCCAAGGGCGCGGGCTCGCGGGTGTTTGGTGCGTACTTCGAGGCGGCCGGCATGACCAACCGGGCTCTCGTGATCGTCGGGCCCGACGGGGTCGTGGCCTGGTCGCACCTCGCGGACTCGCCCGGGGACCTGCCCGGCGTGAACCTGATCTTCGACGGGCTTGCGTCCGTCGGCGGCGCTTCGTAGCGCGGGCGTTGGTGGCGTCCAGCGCGCCCGTTGGCCGTGGCGCGGTGCGTGGTCTGTCGGCATTCGAGGGAGTGAGCGTGAAGGATCGCGCCACCGCCCGGGGTCGTCCGCGGGCGCCTGGGCGCGGGTCGTTCGCCGCCTCATCGAAGATTCGGGTCGGTCTGACCCCAACTGTTGGGGTGAAATCGACCTGAATCTTCGATGAGGCGGCGAACGACCCGCTCAGCCCCGCGGCCGCGGCTCGCGGTCAGACCCTAGGCGCCTGGGTACCGCTCACCTCTTCCTCGATGCCAACGCACCACGCTCCGCACTGCGACTAGCGTCTGAACTGAGCGCGGCCACGACTGCATCACGGCGGTAGTTGAAGATGTTGGCCACGTCCCGGTGCACAAACGCCCGCGCCGCGATGGCGCCCAAAGGCCCGAACCCGATCGCGTAGCGCACCGTGTCGCGCATGATGGTGTTCTTGCCACCGGCCCCCGCAGCGAACTCGTGCGTGTGATGCCACACCGCATACGGCCCCCGCACCTGCACATCGACGAACCGCCACGGCGGATCCCACTCCTGGATCGACGTCAGCCAGTTCACGCCGATCCCGCGCAGCGTCAGCCGATACTGGATCAGCGTTCCGACGCGCATCGGGATCTCACCCGGCGTCACCACCTCAAAGCGCAACAACGGCGGCGTAATCGCCTGCAGGTTGCGCGCATCGGCGAAGAACGGGAAGACCTCCTCCGGCCTGCCCGGCAGCGACTGCTCTCGCGACAATGTGAAGACCTTCATCACCGGTGGGTACGGTCTGCACCGCATGGGCGATCTCACCAGCGCGCCGATCCCCGCGGTCCGGCCCGAGGATCATCTTCGCGGTCAGCCAGACGACCCCGAGCTGGTCGTCATGTACGCCGACTTCAGCTGCCCGCGCTGCGCGGTGGCGGCGATCGCGCTCAAGGACGCCGGCAGCTCCGTGGTCTTCCGCCACTTCGCGCTGCGCGCACGCCATCCGCGCGCCGTGCCGCTGGCCCACGCGGCCGAGGCGGCCGCGATGCAGGGCGCCTTCTGGCCCTTCCACGATGCGCTGTTCGCCGACCAGGGGCGCATCGACGATCCGCACCTCTGGGACCGCTGCAACGACCTCGGCCTCGACCTCGACCGCTTCGAGGTCGACCGCCGCTCCGACGCGGTGGCGCAGCGGGTCACGCGCGACCTGCGCGAGGGGATGCGCGCCGGCGTGACGGTAACCCCTGCCCTTCTGCGCCCCTCGGTAGACTGACGAGCGAACTTTCGGATCAAAGATGAAGAACACCCGGCCCGCCGAGTCCGACGCGTGGGCCCCAGGAGGAACGACATATGTCAGATGACGCCGTGACCACGGTCACCGTCGAGATCGCCGGTAAGGAGATCTCCTTCGAGACGGGCAAGATGGCCAAGCAGGCATCCGGCGCCGTCGTCGTCCGTCAGGGCGACACCATGGTCTTGAACACCGCGACCGTGGGCAACCTCCGCGACATCGACTTCCTGCCGCTGAGCGTGGACGTCGAGGAGCGGATGTACGCCGCGGGCAAGATCCCCGGCTCTTTCTTCAAGCGCGAGGGCCGCTCGGGCGAGAAGGGCACGCTGACGGCGCGCATGATCGACCGGCCGATCCGCCCGCTCTTCCCCAAGGGCTGGCGTTATGAGACGCAGATCGTCGCGATCCCGCTCTCGATCGACCACGTCCACCCGTACGACATCCTTGCGATGAACGGCGCCTCCGCGGCGCTGATGATCTCGCCGGTCCCGCTGCCCAACCCGGTTGGCGCGGTCCGCATCGGCAAGATCGACGGCAACTTCGTCGTCAACCCTGACGAGGAGGACCTCCTCGAGAACACCGACCTCGACCTGATCGTGGCCGGCACCGAAGAGGCCATCCTGATGGTCGAGGCCGGGGCCAACGTGGTCTCTGAGGCCGAGATCCTCGACGCGCTGGACATCGCGCACGACGCGATCAAGAAGCTGTGCGGCGCCCAGCGCGAGCTGGCCGAGAAGGTCGGCAAGCCGAAGCTGGAGTTCGAGGTCAAGGAGCTGCCGGCCAACCTGCTCGACGAGATCCGCGGCTCGCACGGCGCCGACCTCGACGCCGCCACCCAGGTCTTCGACAAGCTCGAGCGCCAGGACGCGACCAAGGCCGTCGAGACGGCCGTCGTCGAGAAGTACGCCGGCGATCCTGACGCCGACACGTTCGGCGAGTACAAGGCCAACGCCAAGACGGCGTTCGCCAAGATCGAGAAGCAGATCATCCGCGAGCGGATCGCCAAGGACAAGAAGCGTCCCGACGGCCGTCACGAGACCGAGATCCGCCCGATCTCGATCGAGGTCTCGGTCGCCCCGCGCACGCACGGCTCCGCGCTGTTCACGCGCGGTCAGACCCAGGCCTTCAGCGTCGCCGCCCTCGGCACGCTGAAGGAGGAGATGCGCCTCGAC
This sequence comes from Baekduia sp., assembly GCF_035996765.1. Classification (NCBI taxonomy): domain Bacteria; kingdom Bacillati; phylum Actinomycetota; class Thermoleophilia; order Solirubrobacterales; family Baekduiaceae; genus Baekduia; species Baekduia sp. The sequence continues at coordinate 5,724 of NZ_DASYJG010000077.1, read as the reverse complement.
ACGCTCGGCCTGGAGACCAAGAAGTACTACTGGCACCACTACAACTTCCCGGCCTTCTCGGTCGGTGAGACGGGCTTCATGCGCGGCCCCAAGCGGCGTGACATCGGTCACGGCGCGCTGGCCGAGCGCGCCCTGGTGCCGGTCGTCCCGTCGATCGAGGACTTTCCCTACACGGTGCGGGTCGTCTCCGACATCTTTGAGTCCAACGGCTCGTCGTCGATGGCGTCGGTCTGTGGCTCGTCGCTGTCGCTGATGGACGCGGGCGTGCCGATCAAGGCTCCCGTCGCGGGCATCGCGATGGGCCTGATCAAGGAGGGCGACGACTACACCGTCCTCACCGACATCGCCGGTGTTGAGGACCACCTCGGCGACATGGACTTCAAGGTCGCCGGTACCGCCGAGGGCATCACCGCCCTGCAGATGGACATCAAGATCACGGGCGTCACGTTCGACATCCTGCGCGACGCGCTCGCCCAGGCCCGTGAGGCTCGCCTGGACATCCTCGGGCAGATGGCGCGCGTCATCGCTACGCCGCGTGAGCAGCTGTCGGCCTACGCGCCGCGGATCATCACGGTGCAGATCGACCCGTCCAAGATCGGCCTGCTGATCGGCAAGGGCGGCGAGACGATCCGCGGTCTGTCGGAGGAGTTCGAGTCCCAGATCGACGTCAACGACGACGGTCAGGTCCTCGTGTACTCCGCCAACGGTGAGCTCGGCGAGAAGCTGGCCGAGCGGATCCGGACGATGACCAAGGAGGTCGAGATCGGCGACTCGTTCAGCGGCAAGGTCGTCAAGACGACGACCTTCGGCGCGTTCGTCGAGCTGGCCAAGGGCACCGACGGCCTGTTGCACATCAGCAACGTCAAGCCCGGTGAGCGTGTCGGCACCGTCGAGGAAGTGCTCAACAAGGGCGACGACATCGAGGTCCGCGTGGTCGAGGTCGACCGCGAGCGCGGCCGCATCGGCCTGCGCCTCGCCGACGATCCCGAGATCGCCGGCAAGTCGGTCGAGGAGCTCGCGACCGTCAGCGCCGGCGGTGGGGGCGGCGGCGGCAACGGCGGCGCCCCGCGCCGTGAGCGCAGCGGCGGCGGCGACCGTGGCCCGCGACGCGACCGCGAAGGCGGCCCGCGTGGCGGCGGCGACGGCGATCGCCCGCGCGGCTCCGGCCGCCCGCGGCACCGTTCGGACCGCGATCCCGACCGCGACTAATCGGCTCCCACCGCCCACCCCCAACCATCTAATCGCCCTGCGCGAAGAGCATCGCCTGACCGAGCTTGACTCGGGCGTCCGGGTCGTCACGGAGTCCATGGACTCCGTGCGATCCGCGGCGCTGGGGTTCTGGATCGGGACGGGCTCGGGGTTCGAGGACGCCGATCGAGCGGGCCTGTCGCACCTGTTGGAGCACATGCTCTTCCGGGGCTCGGCCCGCTACGAGTCGTTGGAGATCGATCAGATCTTCGACGGCATGGGGGCCGAGATCAACGCGGGGACCGGCAAGGAGACGACGTCGGTCTACTCACGCGTGCTCGACATCCACCTCGAGCGGGCCTTCGACGTCATGGCCGACATGGTCTGGCGTCCGCGGATCACCGACGAGGACCTCGCCCAAGAGCGCGAGATCGTCCTCGAGGAGATCGCGATGTACGAAGACGACCCGCAGGACCGCGTCTTCGACGTGCTCGGCGAGGCCGTCTTCGGCGAGCATCCGCTCGGCCGGGCGATCATCGGAACGCGCGAGGTGGTGGCCGGCACGCCGGCTGCCGAGCTGCGCGCGTTTCACGGTGGCCGCTACACCGCGCAGAACGTCGTGGTCGCGGCGGCGGGCGCCGTCGACCACGATCGCATCGTCGAGCTGGTCTCGGCGACGATCGGCGATCCGGCTCCGGTCGGCGCGCCGCCCGCGCCGCTCGCGTTGCCCGGCACCGCGCAGGCCCGACGGCGCTTCTTCGCCAAGGAGACCGAGCAGTACCACGTGGCGCTCGGTGCGCCCGGCTTGGCCCGTGACGACGATCGCCGCTTCGCGCTGCGCATCCTCGACACGGTGCTCGGCGGGACGTCGTCGTCGCGGCTGTTTCAGGAAGTGCGTGAACAACGCGGTCTGGCTTACAGCGTGTACTCGTTCACGGGGTCCTACGCGGGCACGGGCCAGATCGGCCTCTACCTCGGGACGCGCCCCGACAACGTGCAGACGGCGATGAAGGTCGTCGGCACCGAGCTCGACAAGCTGCTGGCCGACGGCGTCACCGCCGAGGAGCTCGACCGCTCCAAGGAGAACGTCAAGGGCCGCGTTGTGCTGGCACTTGAGTCGACCACGGCGCGGATGAACCGGCTCGGCTCCTCGGTCCTGGCCGACATGCCGGTGCTCACGGTCGACGAGGTCGTCGATCGGATCGACGCCGTCACGCTCGACGACGTCGCGGGCTTGGCGCGCGAGCTGTACGCACCCGAGCGCCTGAGCGCCGCCGGGATTGGCGGCGACGAGAGCGTCTTCCGTGGCGCGCTGGAAGCGGTGTCCCCGACGCTCGCCGAGGCCGCATGAGCCAGCCGTTGCGGGTTGGTGTCGCCGGTGCAGCCGGCAACGTCGGACGGGCGATCTGCGACGGGGTGGAGGCTGCTGAGGATCTTGTCCTCGCCGGCCGCGCCGATCCTGCGTTGGACACGCCGCTGGCCGACATCCTCGGCGACTGTGACGTGGTCGTCGACTTCACGCGCCCCGACACGGCGCTGGACAACGCGATCGCGTGCGTCGAGGCCGGCGTCCACGTGGTGATCGGGACGACGGGCTTTGACCCGGCGCCGCTGCGTGAAATTCGCCCCCGCCCACCCGGCAACGCGTTCCTGGCCCCGAACTTCGCGATCGGCGCGATCTTGATGATGCGCTTTGCGACCGAGGCGTCCAAACTGATGGCCAAGGCCGAGATCATCGAGCTCCACCACGACGGCAAGCTCGACAAGCCGTCGGGCACGGCGAAGCGGACGGCGGAGCTGATGGAGGGCGAGGTACCGATCCACTCGGTCCGGCTGCCTGGCCTCGTCGCCCACCAGGAGGTCATCCTCGGCGACGTTGGCCAGACGCTGACGATCCGCCATGACTCCACCGATCGCACGTCGTTCGTGCCGGGCGTGCTGCTGGCCGTCCGTCACGTCGGTGACCAGCGTGAGCCGCTCGTGATCGGCCTGGAGCAGCTGCTCTTCGGCGACGCGTGATCCGGCCCGCGACCGTCACCGACGCCCGGGCGCTCGCCGAGCTGGAGGTCCGGGCGTGGCGCTGGGCCTACGTCGATATCGTCGCCGAGCCGGAGATGATCACGGTCGAGGAGCGTGAGGCTCATTGGTCTTCCGACGGTGCTCTCGACGGTGCGTTCGTCGCCGAGGTGGAGGGGCGCGTCGTCGGGGTCGTGAAGCTCGGCCCGGATGCCGATGACCCATCGGTTGGTCGCCTGTGCGGACTCGATGTCGAGCCTGCGGCCCAAGGCGCCGGCGTGGGGGCGACGCTCTACGAGCACGCGGTGACGACGCTGCGCGACGCAGGTTTTAGCGAGGCGGTCGTCTGGCTCTTTGCAGACAACGGCCATGCGCGCGGCTTCTACGAGCGTCGCGGCTGGTCCGCTGATGGGGCGTCGGGCACCACCGCTGAGGCGCCCGAGCTTCGCTACCGGCAGACTCTCGCCCCATGACGTCGAACGCTGCGGTCGCGGGCGGTCGCCCCCACCGGGGGGACGTTCGATGACGATCCGCCCGGTCGCCGCGAGGGACGTGCACGCCATCGCCGCCCTGCAGGTGCGCGCCTGGCGCGCGGAGTACGCGGGCTTCGTCGACGAGGCCCACATGCCGACGCTCGACGACCGCATCGGGCTGTGGAACGGCGTCAGGCCGGGCGAGGCGTGGCTGGCCGAGCGCGAAGGAGAGATCGTTGGCGTGGTCGGCGTCGCTAATGGGGAGATCGGCGTCCTGCACGTCGACCCCGTGACCGGCCACGAGGCCGAGGTCGACCACCTCCTGCTCGCCCACGCCGAGGCGATCCTGCGTGACGCCGGCCACACGACAGCGCTGCTGTGGACCTTCCGCGAGAACACGCACAGCCGCGCGCTCTACGAGCGCCGCGGCTGGATGGCCGACGGCGCCGAGCAGGAGACGCTGCCCGGCGTCTGCGAGATCCGCTACCGGCTGGTCTTGTAGAACACCATGTTGGTCGCGGTAACTGATCATGCGGTCGAGCGCTTTCGCCAGCGGGTCGCGGGGGCGTTGGACGCACGGCCCGAGATCATCGCGCGCGTGGCCCGGGCGGTCGCCGCGGGCCGGACGACCGAGGAGCCGCCGCCGGGCGCCACCGGCGCCCGCGGCTCGGTCTACGTCCGCGACCTCACCGATCGCTCACTCGTCTTCGTCTGCCGCCGCGACGGCGCCGAGCTCATCGTCGTGACGTTGTGGGAGCAGGCCGGCGGCATCACGCCACCCCGCGTCCCGCAACGCTTCACCAACGCCCTGAAGCGCGACGACGAGCGGCGGCGCGAGGAGTAGCGGCGGCTCGGGCCCCCGGGAGGCACGCCCCGGCAGTCCGTGTCGTCTGGTGTCCCGCATAGGGACACCAGACGCCATGCATCAGCTGAGCAGACGGCGAACGCGGTCGGCGACCGCCTTGGGCTGTCGGGTGACTTGTCGGTAGGTGAACCGGACGACGGTGTAGCCGGCGAGCGTGAGCTGCTGATCGCGCTCGCGATCGCGCTCGAAGGCCGATGGCATCGAGTGGTAGGTGTAGCTGTCGGCTTCGATGATCAGATGCTTTTGGGGCCAGTAGAAGTCGACGGTGAAGCCTTCGACTTGCGCGTTGGCGACGGGCTCGGGGAGCTGGTGGTCGTCGGAGAGCTGGAGCAGCAAGACCTCCAACATGCTTCGCAGGTCGGCGGCGCCGGTGCCTGCGAGGGCGTCGAGCAGGCGTCGAAGCGCCGGCGCTCCATGCTGACGCGGATGCTCATCGAGGCACCGGCGGACATCAACGAGATCGAAGAGATCCAGGCGATTCGCATGGGCGATGGTGTCCTCGATGGCTCTGGGTCGCAGGTCTGGTGCAAGGTCCAGGAGCGTGCGCGCCACCGTGGTCGTCGGTATGCCGTCGGTGAGCGTGCGCTCCCAGGCGTGAAGGGTGCCGACGCGATGGAGCTTGATCCGCGTCCGGTCGGGAGCACGGCCGGCCGTTGAGGGCCGCGTGACGTGAATCTGGCTGCCGCGCGACGGCATCAATCCCCAATGCGTCGCCGCGTCCCAGTGACTCAACACCGCCGTCGTCCCGCACGCCCATACGGCTGCAAGCCAGTTGCCCTCACGTCGCAGCTCAGCGTGGCCGGCCGTGTAGACGCCGGGGTAGAGCGGCAGCAGCCGCTTCGCGCGAACTCGCATCGCGATCTTCTTAGACGAGATGCCGCTGGCCAGCAGCTGCCTTCTATTGACGACACCGTGTTGGCCGGCCGCGAGCGCCGCGATGATGTGGTCCGTGTCGTTTGGTGTTCCCATGTGGGATATGAGGCGCCACGGACCCAAAGTTCGCCCCCGAAGCGTTACCGGGAAGACGGCTGACACGCCGACCTAGATGTAGTTCCTGAGGACGTTGTTTCGGGGGTGAGGTAGTTGCATCCGGGGCTTCTTGGAGGCTGAGAGCTGCCAAGCACCCCAGTCCCAAGGAGCACACCGGATGCAGCTTCACGCTAACGCCGCTCTCAGTCTGAA
>NZ_DASYJG010000076.1:0-11998 GCF_035996765.1 Baekduia sp. | reverse complement strand
CACAGCAGACCCGGGCCGAGGAACAGCCACGGCAGGAGCCTGCGGCGCGTGTTCAGTGACAGCATCGCCGCTTACGCTCCCGTCACGTCGGCTATCGCCTGCTTCATCGTGCGCTCGTCGGCGTCCGACAGGGCCGGATACGGATGCAGCTTGGCGAGGATCTCGTCGGGCGGGAACACCAGCGGGTTGTTGGCCAGCTTCGGGTCCTGCTTCTCGACGAGCGACTTCACGCCCTTGACGGGCGAGAGGTAGTTGACGTACAGCGCGATCTTTGCCGCGATCTCCGGCTCATACACGAAGTTCATCATCGTCTCCGCCGCGAAGACGTGCTCGGCGTGCGCCGGGATCATCATGTTGTCGGTGAAGAACATCGCGCCCTCGTCCGGGTAGGCGAACTCGAGCTCCGGGTTGTCGGCCTGCAGCTGCACGAGGTCGCCGGAGTAGGCGACCGCGACCCAGACGTTGCCCTTGGCCAGATCGGTCGTGTAGTCGTTGCCGGTGAAGCGCCGGATCTGCCCCGCGTTCTTGGCGACCTTGATCTTCTCGATCGCCTTCAGGATCTCGTCGATCTTGGCCGTCGAGGCATCGATGCCCATGCCCAGCAGGACGAGACAGGCCGAGTCGTAGGGCTCTGACAGCATCGTCACGCGGCCCTTGAAGGCCGGATCGAAGAGGTCGTTGACGCTCTCGAGCCTGCGCCCCGTCTTCTTGGGGTTGTAGCCGATCCCCGTGCCGCCCGACTGCCACGGCAGCGTGTAGGTGCGATCCGGGTCGTAGTTGATCGACTTCAGGTTGGCGACGAGGTTCTTGATGTTGGGGATGTTCTTCTTGTCCAACGGCTCGCAGTAGCCGTCGCGGACCCAGCGGGCCGCCATGTAATCGGTCAGCGTCACGATGTCGCGGCCGATGTCCTGACCCTGGGCCAGCTGCTGGCGGACCTTGCCGAAGAACTCGAAGTTGTCGTTGATCTCCTCGACGTACTTGACCTTGACGTCGTAGCGCTTGTCAAAGCTCTTGAGCGTGTGCTCGTCGATGTACAGCGGCCAGTTGGCCCAGACCAGCCCGGACAACGGCGACCGCGGATGGTTGACCGTGATCGGCTTGGAGGCGTTGACGCTGTGGGCCGCCTCGCCCTCGATCGAGCAGCCGGCCAGCGCCGAGCCCAGCGCGGTCATGCCCAGCGCCGCCGCGCCCGAGCGGCCGAGGAAGCGCCGGCGTGATATCCCGCCGGACTTCGTGTCGAAGAGCAGGCGCTCCAGCGCGCGCTCGATGTCGCGGTCAGGCATCGCGAGTCACGACGAACGTGTGCTGCGGATCCCAGGTCAGCAGGACCTCCTGGCCGACGCCCAGCGCCGACGGCTGGCCGCCGTCGCGATTGGGGGCGATGACCGTCAGCTCCTCCCCACCCGGCGCGGTCACCACGTACTGGATCGAGACGCCCAAGAAGGAGGCGACGGTCACCGTGCCGCGCAGCGCGTTGCGGCCGGGCGGCGTGCCCTGATCAGCCGGGACGAGCTCGATCTTCTCCGGCCGCACGCCGATCCGGACGGCGTCGCCCGGAGCCTCGGACATGCGCGAGCACGGGACCTGCACGGTGCCGTCGTCGGTCTCGACAACCGCCAGCTCCGCGCCGCGCTCCAACACCTTGCCATCAACAAGGTTCGAGACGCCGAGGAAGTTGGCCACGAACGCCGTGTGCGGGCGCTCATAGAGCTCTTCGGCCGTGCCGGCCTGCTCGATCTTGCCCTTGTTCATGACCGCGATCGTGTCGGCCATCGACATGGCCTCCTCCTGATCGTGGGTCACGTGGACGAAGGTGATCCCGATCTCCTGCTGGATGCGCTTGAGCTCAAGCTGCAGTTGCTTGCGCAGGCGCAGGTCCAGCGCGCCGAGCGGCTCGTCGAGCAGCAGCGCCCGCGGGCGGTTGACCAACGCGCGGGCCAACGCGACGCGCTGGGCCTGGCCACCGGAGAGCTGGCCGGGACGACGCTTGGCCAGCGGGCCGAGCTGCACCATGTCCAGCGTCTCGGCAACGCGGCGGGTGACCTCGGCCTTCCCGATCTTCTTGCGCTCGAGGCCGAAGGCGATGTTGCGCTCGACGTTGAGGTGGGGAAAGAGCGCGTAGGACTGAAAGACCGTGTTGACGTCGCGCTTGTAGGGCGGCAGGTCGGTCACCGCTTGGCCGCCGAGGTAGACGGTGCCCTCCGACGGATCCTCAAAGCCGCCGATCATGCGCAACGTGGTGGTCTTGCCACAGCCCGACGGGCCGAGCAGCGCGTAGAACGCGCCGCGCTCGATCGAGAGCGTGAGATCGTCGACCGCCACGGCATCGCCGAAGCGCTTGGTCACGCCTTCGAGACGGATGTCGGCTTCCGCCGGCGCTGCAGCGTCGGCTCGCTCTCCCTCAGGGGTAGCGATCGGTGTCCCCTCCATAGTGGCCCTCCTCAAGGCACCTGCACCGGTATGGCCAACAGTAGGCATGGTTTCGGACTTCCGTCAACGTGTCTTCGGCCGCCGGGGCGCCGGATCGTCGCCCACGTTGTCCGCAGTGGCGCACGCGATCGCCACGATGGCGTGTCAGTTCCGACACGGGGTACCTTGCGGGGTGTGCCACCGCGGAGCACCGGGATGTCCGGCGCCGACGCGCAGGACGACTTCCTGCGTGCTCGCAGACGACTGGCGCTGTCACGCCTGCGCCGCTGGCTGCGCCGCGAGCCGGGCGACATCGACCACATCCTGCCGTTCGAGGAGGTCGTCGCAGCGCTCGGGCGCGTGCAGGAGCGCGACGCCGGGTTGGCGGTCGTGCCGCTGGACGCGATCGTCGGGACCGTCGACCGGATGCAGGGCTTTGACCGCCACTTCCGCCCCACCACGCCGCAGGTCCGCGCGCGCTGGGAGCGGATCGCCGCCGCGATGCGCCGCGGCGAGCCGATGCCGCCCGTCGACCTCTACCGCGTCGGCGACGTGTACTTCGTCAAGGACGGCCACCACCGCGTGTCGGTCGCCCGCGCGCTGGGCCGCCACGACATCGATGCCCACGTGACCGACGTCGTCACGCGGGTCGGCGCGGGCCAGGACCTCCAGCGTGCCGACCTGCCGCTCAAGAGCCATGAGCGCGTGTTCCTCGAGCGCGTGCCGCTGCCGGCCGCCGCGCGCGAGCGCGTGCGTCCGAGCGACCCGTGGGACTTCGCCCGGCTGGCCGAGAACATCGAAGCGTGGGGCTGGCGCTGGACCCAGGAGCACGAGCGGCTGATCGACCGCCGCGAGCTCGGGCGACGCTGGTACGAGGAGGAGTATGTGCCGGTCGTGACGCTGCTGCGCGATGCCGGCATGCTCGGGCGCGGGACCGAGGCCGACGCCTATCTGCGCGTCGGGGCCGACCGCTACCGGCTGCTGCGCACGCACGAGTGGAGCGAGGACGTGCTCGCCCGCCTGCGTGCGGAGCTGTAGGTCGCCGCCTGTGCCTCACGAGACGCGGATCGCGCGTCCGTCCTCGGGGTGGAAGAACTGCATGCGGCTGCTGTCCATCCAGAGCTTGGACGACTTGCCCTGCTGCACCGTCGTCTCTGCGTCGAGGCGGGCGACGGCGCGCCCGGCGTTGTCGGGCAGGTCGGCGGCGCCGGCGTCGACGGCGAGGTCGCGCAGCTCCTCGTGGCTGACGTCGCCACCCTCGTAGCTGAAGTAGGCGTACACCTCGGAGCCCATCGACTCGGTGACCTCGATCGGCGCCTCGAAGGTCACGCCGTGGACTGACTGATCGCCGACCAGCGCCGCGTCCTCGAAGTGCTCGGGCCGGATGCCGACGATGACCTCGCCCCGAATCGCACCGTCACGCAAGGCCGCCTTGTGCTGGTCATCGAGCGGGACGTCGACGAACGGCAGCTTGATGCTGTCGCCCTCGACCGCGGCGCTGAAGAAGTTCATCGACGGCGAGCCGATGAAGCCCGCGACGAACAGGTTGTCAGGGTGCTCGTAGAGGTTCTTGGGGGTGTCGACCTGCTGCAGCACGCCCGCGCGCATGACCGCGACGCGGTCGCCGAGCGTCATCGCCTCGGTCTGATCGTGGGTGACGTAGATCATCGTCGTCTCCAGCCGCGACTGGATCCGCGAGACCTCGGTCCGCATCTGCACGCGCAGCTTCGCGTCGAGGTTGGAGAGCGGCTCGTCCATCAGGAAGACCTTCGGGCTGCGGACGATCGCGCGCCCCATCGCCACCCGCTGGCGCTGGCCGCCTGACAGGTTGGCCGGCTTGCGGTCCAGGTGCTGCTCGAGGTCGAGGATCTTGGCGGTCTCGCCGACGCGTTTGTCGATCTCCTCCTGGGGCAGCTTGGCCAACTTGAGCGGGAAGGCCATGTTCTCGCCCACGGTCATGTGCGGGTACAACGCGTAGCTCTGGAAGACCATCGCGATGTCGCGGTCTTTCGGCGCTCGATCGTTGACGACGTCGCCGTCGATCAACAGCCGGCCCTCGGTGATGTCCTCCAGCCCGGCGACCATCCGCAACGCCGTGGACTTCCCGCAGCCCGACGGGCCGACCAGGATCAGGAACTCACCGTCGGCCACTTCCAAGTTGAAGTGCTTGACGGCCTCGTAGCCGTCGCCGTAGCGCTTGGTGATGTCGTCGAGCGTGATGGTGGCCATGGATGCTCCTTTAGCCCTTGACCGCGCCGGCGGTCAGGCCCGCCACGATGCGCCGTTGGAAGAGAAGGACCATCACGACGATCGGGATGGTCACGATGATCGCCGCCGCGGCGATGGCGCCGGTCGGGGCGGTGAACTGCGAGACGCCGGTGAACGACTGGATCGCCGGCGGCACCGTCTGCGCCTTCGTGGTCGACGTGAGCGACAGCGCGAAGATGAAGTCGTTCCAGGCGTAGATGAAGACCAGGATCGCCGTCGTGAACACGCCGGGCGCGGCCAGCGGCAGTATGACCTTGCGAAACGCCTGCATCGGCGTCGCGCCATCCATCTGCGCCGCCTGCTCGAGCTCCCACGGGATCTCTCTGAAGAACGCGCTGAGCACGAAGATCGCCAGCGGCAGCGTGAACGTCATGTACGGGATGATCAGGCCGAGCCAGCTGTCGTAAAGGCCGAGCGTGCGCCACATGTCATACAGCGGGCCGACGATCGAGACCGGCGGGAACATCGCGATCGCCAGCGCGGCGGCCAGCAGCAGCCGCCTGCCCGGGAACTCCAGGCGCGCGATCGCGTACGCGGCCATCGACGCGAGGGTCACGGCGATCACCGTCGAGATCAGCGCGATGCCGATCGAGTTGCGCAGCGCGGCGGTGAAGATGTCCTGGTCGAAGATGCTGCTGTAGTTCTTGAAGGAGAACGACTTGGGCAGCAGCCGGCCGTCATTGACGGTGGCCGGCGTCTTGAGCGACAGCGACAGCAGCCACAGCACCGGGAATAGGGCAGCGATGACGATGACGGCTTCGGCGGCGCCCCAGCCATAGAGCCGCCTACGATCGAGGGTCATCGCCCGCCTCCCTGCTGGCTGAGGTTCGCGCCGAGGAAGCGCACGTAGAGCCCGGCGATGATCAACACGCAGACGAAGACCAGGACCGAGACGGCCGAGCCGAGGCCGAGGTTCAACCGCGTCAACAGCGTGTTGTAACCCAACTGGCTGACGGTCTCCAGCGAGCGGTTGGAGCCGTTGGAGAGCACCTGCACCGTGTCGAAGATCCGGAAGGCGTCGAGCGTGCGGAAGAGCAGCGCGACGAGGATCGTCGGCTTCATCAGCGGGATCGTGATCTTCCAGAACCGCTGCCATGTGCTCGCGCCGTCGACCCGTGCCGCCTCGTGCAGGTCGTCGGGCACCAGCGCCAGGCCGGCGAGCAACAGCAGCGCCATGAACGGCGTGGTCTTCCAGACCTCGGCGAGGATCGCCGTCAGATAGGTCGACCAGGTGGTGATCAGCGGGTCGTTCTGGAGGTGCAGGACGGCCGGCACGAAGCCGCCGTCTGCCTTGGAGAACGCCAGCCGCCAGGCAAACGCGGCGACGACCGTGACGATGCCGTAAGGCACCAAGGCGCTCGTGCGGATCAGGCCGCGGCCGAAGATCGCGCGGTGCATCGCCAACGCGAGCAACATGCCCAACACGAGCTCGAGGCTCACCGACAGGCCGGTCAGCACCAGCGTGTGGAAGAGGTCCTTCCACCACAGGTTGGCCGACAGGACCGTGATGTAGTTGTCGAGCCCGATCCAGGCGGTGTTGTCAGGAAAGCGCAGGTCGCTGCGGTGCAGTGACAGCCAGATCGCGTAGAGGATCGGGTAGCCGGTGACCAACAGCATCACGATCGCGGCCGGCGCGCAGAGCATCATCCCCAACTTGCGCTCTGCCTTGGTGCGGTCGCTCATCGCCGCGCGTGCCATCAGAGCAGCCCCTTGGAGTCCAGCGCGTCCTGCAGGCGCTGGGTGAGCTTGGACAGGGCCGCCTTGGGCTGGAGCTTGTTGGCGGGTGAGAGCGTCGTGTAGACGGCCAGCGACACGTCGGCGTACAGCGGTGTGACAGGCCGCACGCCGGCGCTGTCGATCTGCTTGCGGACGAGGTCGGCGAACGGGTAGCTCTTCTTGAACTTGGGGTCGTCATAGACCTTGGAGAGCGTCGGCGGCAGCGAGTCGAGCTGGGCGTAGAGGCGCTCGGGCTGCTCGCTGGATAGGCACGTCGCGGCGTCGAAGGCCTGCCTGGGGTGCTTGGTGTGCGAGCCGACGCCCCAGTTGAAGCCGCCGATCGGGGCGCGGTTGGGGCCGCCCTCGTTGACCGACGGATAGGGCGCCCAGGCGATGTCGTCCTTGAGGCCTTTGACGGTCGTGTTGGACTGAGCCGACGCGTACACGAACGGGTAGTTGAGTTCGAACGCCGTGCCGGTCGGCACCTCGAAGGCCTGGCGCGCCTGGTCCTCCTTGGCGGCCGGGAGCGTCGGGTTCGCGGGGCCGGCGGCGAAGTCGTGCATGATGGTGATGGCCTTCAGGCCGGGCGGGCCGAGGCCGACGCCGCCCCTGCGGTTGAGGATCGAGCCGCCGGCGCTCTGGATCACCGAGTTGAACCACACCGTCGTCCCCTCGTATTGGGCGTTGGTGTAGGCGATGGTCGTCTTGAGCTTCGTGGCCGTGTCGATCAACTGCCGCCAGGTCTTCGGGACGGGTTGGCCGTTGAGCTGGCTCTTGCGGTACCAGAGCAGCTGGGTGTTGGAGTTGCCCGGCGCCGCATACAGGCGGCCCTTGTAGGTCGCGGTCTTCAGCGGGCCGGCGAGGCGGCCCTTCTTGAGCTCCGCGGCCTGGGCCGCCGGGAACGGCTTGATCCACTTGGCCTCGGCGAACTCCGCGGTCCACACGACGTCCATGGCCATCAGGTCGATCGAGGAGTCGCCGGCCGCCAGGCGCCGGACGAGCGACTGACGTTGACTGTCGGCATCGGTGCCGAGCAGGTTGACCTTGATCTTGTAGGCGCCGTTTGACTGCTGTGAGCAGTAGGCCGCCGCCTTCTGGAAGGAGCCGCCCGGCTGGTTGCCCGCCCACCAGTTCAAGGTGACCGTGCCGTTGCTGCTGGAGCCGCCGCCGCAGGCCGCCACCGCGAGGGTGGTCGCCGTCAGTGCCACGATCAAGATGACCCGACTCCGCATGCCGTCAGGTCCCTACCCGGGCGTGGGCGCCCCGAACCAACGTCCGGGGCGCCTTTCCGGTGCGTCGTCCTACAGGGTGATCGCGCGCCCGCCGGTGAAGCCGTCGGTCGCCACCATCGCGTCGACGACCTCGCGCGGGACGGGCGCGTCGGTGGTGAGGACCATGACGGCCTCGGTGGTAGATCCCGCGGGGTGGGCGGGATCGTCATCCTGGCGGCCGACGGCGGCCGACACGATGTTGACGCCGGCCTCGCCGAACGCGGTGCCGATGCGGCCGATCATGCCCGGGCGGTCGCCATAGCGGAAGACCGCGAGATGCTCGTCGAGCTGGACGTCGAACCGCTGGCCCCAGGCCTCGAGCAGGTGCGGGCGGTTGCGCCGGCCGAACGTCGTGCCGACCACGCGCTCGGTCTTGTCGCCCGAGTGCACGGTGATGCGCACCAGGTTCTCGAAGTCGCGCGCGCTGGCGCTCTTGGTCTCGACGATCTCGATCCCGCGCTCCTCGGCGACCGCCGGCGCGTTGACCGCGTTGACGTCCTCCTCGGTCTTGCCGGCCAGGACGCCGAGCAGCGTCGCGGTGGCCAGCGGCCGCGTGTCGCGGTCGGCGATGCGGCCGAGCAGCTCGACGTCGATGCGATCGACCGAGGAGCCCTCGGCGAGCGCCATGGCCAGGCGACCGAGGTGCTGGCAGAGCGGCACGTACGGGCCGAGGACCTCCAAGTCCTCCGCCTTGATCGCCGGCACGTTGACGGCCGTGGTGACCGCGCCGCCGGTCAGCGCCGCGACGACCTGCTCGGCGGCTTGGAAGCCGGCCCGGTCGGTCGCCTCGGCCGTCGAGGCGCCGAGGTGCGGCGTCACGATGACATTGGGCCGGCCGAAGAACGGCGACTCGGTGACGGGCTCGGAGCGAAAGACGTCCAGCGCCGCGCCGCCGACCTTGCCGCTGTCGAGCGCGGCGACCAAGTCATCGTCGTTGATCAGCGGGCCACGAGCCACGTTGAGGACCTTGACGCCGTCCTTGCACTTGGCCAGCGCCTCGGCGTCCAGCCAGCCCTCGGTGTCGGGCGTCTTGGGCAGGTGCAGCGTCAGGAAGTCGGCCTCGGCGTAGACGCCGTCGGAGCTCTCGGCCTTCTCGACGCCGAGGTCCTTGTAGCGGTCGGCCGCCACGAAGGGGTCGAAGGCGACGATCCGCATGCCGAAGCCCTTGGCCCGCGCCGCGACGAGCTGGCCGATGCGGCCGAAGCCCAGGATGCCGAGGACCTTGCCCTCGAGCTCAACACCCGACCACTTCGAGCGCTCCCACTTGCCGTGGCCGCTGAGCGCGGCGTGGGCCTGCGGGACGTTGCGGGCCAGGGCCAGCAGCAGCGCCATCGTGTGCTCGGCGGCGGTGACGACGTTGGACTCCGGTGCGTTGGCGACGATGATCCCGCGCTTGGTGGCGGCCGGGACGTCGACGTTGTCGACGCCGACACCGGCGCGGCCGATGGCCTTCAGGTTGGTGGCCTTCTCGATGACGTCGGCCGTCACCTTGGTGGCCGAGCGGATCAGCAGGCCGTCGTAGTCGCCGATCCTCGCGTCGAGGTCGAAGCCGTCGTTGTCGAAGGCGGTGTCGACGTCGAAGTGCGCTTTGAGGAGGTCGATGCCGCTGGCGCCGATCTTCTCGGCGACGAGGACGCGGGTCATGCCTGCGCCTCGACGATGTAGTCGATGCAGCGGGTGAGTTGCACGATGTCTTCCGGATCGATGGCGGGGAACATGCCGATGCGCAGCTGGTTGCGGCCGAGCTTGCGGTAGGGCTCGGTGTCGACGATGCCGTTGGCGCGCAGCGTCGCGGCGATGGCCGCGGCGTCGATCTTGTCGTCGAAGTCGATCGTGCCGACGACCAGCGAGCGCTTGGCGGGGTCGGTGACGAACGGCGTGGCAAACGGCGAGGCGTCGGCCCAGCCGTACAGCGCGTTCGAGGACGCCGTGGTCCGGCCGACCGCGAAGTCCAGGCCGCCGTTCTCGTTCATCCACTCCACCTGCGCGTTGAGCAGGATCAGCGTGGCGAGCGCGGGCGTGTTGTAGGTCTGGTCCTTGAGCGAGTTGTCCAGCGCGGTGGTCAGCGACAGGAACTCGGGGATCCAGCGGTCGGTGCGCGCGCCGACCTCGGCGATGCGCGCTTGCGCGGCCGGGCTCAGGAGCGCCAGCCAGATGCCGCCGTCGGCGGCGAAGCACTTCTGGGGCGCGAAGTAGTACACGTCGCTCTGGCTCGCGTCGACGGGCAGGCCGCCGGCGCCGGAGGTGGCGTCGATGAGGACGAGGGCGTCGTCGGAGCCTTGCGGGCGCTGGACGGGAACCATGACGCCGGTCGAGGTCTCGTTGTGGGCCCAGGCGACGACGTCGACACCGGCCTCGTAGGTCGGCGCGGGTGCGTCGCCGGGCTCGCTCTTGACGACGATGGGGTCCTGGAGGAAGGGCGCGTTTGCGGCGACGCTCGCGAACTTGTTGGAGAACTCGCCGAAGCTCAGGTGCAGCGAGCGCTCGCGGATCAAGCCGGCGGCGGCGGCGTCCCAGAACGCGGTCGTCCCGCCGTTGCCGAGCGCGACGACGTAGCCGTCAGGCAGGCTGAAGAGGTCGCTCAGCCCGGCGCGGACGCGGCCGACCAGGTCCTTGACCGGCTTCTGCCGGTGTGAGGTGCCCAGCAGGTGGGCGTCCTCGGTGGCCAGCTTGGCCAGTTGCTCGGGCCGGACCTTCGACGGGCCGCAGCCGAAGCGGCCGTCTGCGGGCTTGAGCTCTTCCGGGATGGTGAGCGTGGTCGCGCTCGTCGTCATGGGGCTCCTCGGGGTCGGTATGGGAGTGCCCAGGCGTGCGGCGGAGAGACACCGTCGCTCCCCGGTGGTAACCCACCTCGAGACGCCAGTTGCGACGGCTCGAGGAGGGTACCGAATGCGGGGACTAGAACTCGGTTTGGATCCAATCCATATGGCTGCGGAGCTCCTTGCCAACGTGCTCGACCTTCGTGTCGGCCTGCTCGGCGCGCATGCGCTTGAAGTTCTCCTGGCCGGCGCGGTTCTCGGCGATCCACTCGCGGGCGAAGGTGCCGTCCTGGATCTCGCCAAGGATGCGCTTCATCTCGGCGCGGGTCTCGTCGTTGACGACGCGCGGGCCGCGGGTGTAGTCGCCGTACTCGGCCGTGTTGGAGATCGAGTAGCGCATGCCCGCGAGGCCCTTCTCGTACATGAGGTCCACGATCAGCTTGAGCTCGTGGAGGCACTCGAAGTAGGCCATCTGCGGGTCATAGCCGGCCTCGACCAGCGTGTCGAAGCCCGCCTGCACGAGGGCGCTCGCGCCACCGCAGAGGACCGCCTGCTCGCCGAACAGGTCGGTCTCGGTCTCCTCCTTGAAGCTCGTCTCGATGACGCCGCCGCGCGTGCCGCCGATCCCCTTGGCGTATGCCAGCGCCACGCCCAGCGCGTCGCCGCTCGCATCCTGGGCGACGGCCACCAGGCACGGGACGCCGGAGCCCTCGAGGTACTGGCGCCGGACGAGGTGGCCGGGGCCCTTGGGGGCCACCAGCGCCACGTCGACGTCCGGCGGGGGGACGATCTGCTCGTAGTGGATCGAGAACCCGTGCCCGAACATCAGCGTGTTCCCGGCGGCGATGCCGTCCTTGAGCCCTTCGTCCCAGATCTGACCGTGGAGCTCGTCGGGCGCGAGGAGCATGATGATGTCGCCCTGGCTGGCGGCGTCAGCGGGCTCTGCGACCTTCAGGCCGTGGGCCTGCGCCTTGGCCACGCTGCTGGACCCAGATCTCAGGCCGACGATGACGTCGACGCCGGAGTCCTTGAGGTTGAGGGCATGGGCGTGGCCCTGGGAGCCGTACCCGATGATCGCGACGGTCTTGCCGTCGAGCTTGGAGAGGTCTGCGTCGTCGTCGTAATACATAGGGCTCGGAGGCTACAAGGCGCAGCCTCCGGGCCACCTCGTCGACGGTCCCTGCGCCGCGGGGGCTATCCGCCGAAGCGCTCCCGCAGGGACAGCACGTTGTTGACGTAGGCCTGCGTGTCGGAGAACAGGCCGTGGGCCCGAACGGACTGAAGGCCCTGGTAGTAGCCGGCCACGGCCTCCGCGTCGTTGCCGCCGCTGTCTGACAACAGGGAGTGCAGCAGCAGCGAACCGGCGCGGATGTTGTCGGCCGCGGAGGTCGTCGACAGCGGCGGCGGGGTGGCCAGGTTCTGGCCGATCCAGTTCCAGGTCGAGGGCATGATCTGCATGACGCCGACGGCGCCGGTGGACGACACCTCGCGGTTGTTGAAGCCGCTCTCCTGGTAGCCGATCGCCTCGGCCAGCGACGGCGGCACGCCCTCGCTCGCCGCGATCGAACCGAC
>NZ_DASYJG010000075.1:0-66229 GCF_035996765.1 Baekduia sp. | reverse complement strand
GTAGGGCACGAGGGTCAGATGGATGAACATGCACGAGCCGCGGCCGGCGTCGACGGGGAACTGGCGAATCGCCTCGAGGAACGGCAGCGACTCGATGTCGCCCACCGTGCCGCCGATCTCGGTGATCACGACGTCCACGTCTGAGGACTCGGCCATCAGCCGGATGCGCTGCTTGATCTCGTCGGTGATGTGCGGGACGACCTGGACGGTGCCGCCGAGGTAGTCGCCGCGACGCTCGCGCCGGATGACCGAGTTGTAGATGCCGCCGGCGGTGACGTTGGACGCGCGGCTGGCGTTGGAGTCCGTGTAGCGCTCGTAGTGGCCCAGGTCGAGGTCGGTCTCCGCGCCGTCCTCGGTGACGAAGACCTCACCGTGCTGGTAGGGCGACATCGTGCCGGGGTCGACGTTGATGTACGGATCGAACTTCTGGATGCCGACCGTGAAGCCCTTGGAGACCAGCAGGCGCCCGATCGAGGCGGCCGCAATGCCCTTTCCGAGGGACGAGACCACGCCACCTGTCACGAAGATGTAGCGGGTCTTTCGGTGGGCGTCAGGCACAGGCGCTCGTCTCTGGAGTTCGAAGGTGGGGCACGATCCAGGAACCGAGGGTAGCCGGAAACCCGGACGGCGTAATGTGGAGAGCCCGACCCGAGACTGACGAGCATGGACAAGATCGCAAAGACCGAGGATCAGTGGCGCGAGGAGCTCGCGCCCGACCAGTACGCGGTGCTGCGTCAGCAGGCCACCGAGCCCCCGTTCACCGGCCGCTACGTCGACACCAAGGAGCCTGGCGTCTACCGCTGCGCCGGCTGCCAGGCCGAGCTCTTTCGCTCCGATGACAAGTTCGACTCCGGCTCCGGCTGGCCGTCGTTCACCGACGCGGCCGTCGCCGACGTCGTCGAGCTCCGCACCGACACCTCCCATGGGATGGTCCGCACCGAGGCCGTGTGCGCCAAGTGCGGCGGCCACCTGGGGCACGTCTTCGACGACGGGCCGCGAGACAAGGGCGGGATGCGGTACTGCATCAACTCGTGTGCGCTGACGCTGGAGAGCGGCGAGACGTCGGCGTAGGTCGGGCGGGCGCCGCTCTTCGCGGCGCCCGTGTGGCGCAACCGCGTCACGCGGCCTTCCGCAACTCCTTCGCATGCCGCCGTGCCGCCACATCGTCGGCCGGCGCACCGAGCATGCGGACGAGCTCGCCGACGACCTGCTTCTCGGCGAGCTCGGTAACGGTGGTGATCGCCGGCTCGCGGCCGACGTCCTTGGCGATTGAGAAGTGGCGGGCTGCGAGCGAGGCGACCTGGGGCAGGTGGGTGATGCAGACGACCTGACGGCCGGAGGCCAGGGAGCGCAACTGCTCGCCGACGGCACGGGCGGTGTGGCCGCCGATGCCGGCGTCGACCTCGTCGAAGACCAGGACCGCGCCACCACCGTCGTTCGCGGCGCCCATCAGCGCCAACATGACGCGCGACAACTCGCCGCCGGACGCGGTCTCGCGCAAGGGCGCCGGCGGCACGCCCGGGTTCGGCGCGATGAGGAACTCGACGGCGTCGGCGCCCGTCGCGCCCGCCTCGCGCTCCTCGAGCGCGATCTCGAAGGTCGCCGCCTCCATCGCCAGCTCCGCCAGCCGACCGCGGACGTCGACGGCCAGCGTCTTGGCCGCCTTGGCGCGCGCCTTGCGCAGCTCCAGCGCCAGCGCGCTGCGCGCCGCGCGCGCCTCGGTCAGCGCGGCCTGCGCCTCCTCCAACGCCACCTCGGCGTGATCCAACTCGGCAACGCGAGCGCGACACTCGTCGGCGTGCGCGAGCACCGAGGCGATCGTGCCGCCGTGCTTGCGCTTCAGACGATCCCAGACCGCGAGGCGCTCCTCTACGACATCCAGACCACCGTCCTCGGCGTCGAGCCCCTCGCCGTACACGCGCAGATCGGCCGCCAGGTCGTCGGCCTCAATTGCCAGCGCGCGCCAGCGCTCTCCCAACGCGTCCAGCGCCGGGTCCACCCCATCGACGCCGTCCAGCAGCGCACCAGCCGACGACAACACCCCCGCCACGCCGCCCTCGTCGGCCACGACCGCCTCCGCCGCCGCCAGCGCCGCACCGCGCAGCGCCTCCACATGACGCAGCCGGTCGCGGCGGCCGACCAGCTCGGCCTCTTCCGGCTCCGACGCCTCGGCCGCCTCGATCTCTGCCAGCTCGAACTGCAGCAGGTCCAGCTCCCGGTCGCGCGCGCCCGCACGCTCACGCAATTCCTCCAACGACCCCTCCAACGACCGAACCCGGGCGTGCAACGTCGCGTAACGCTCCCGCCGCCCCGCCTGCGCCGGACCACACGCCGCGTCCAACAGCTCAAGCTGCGACGAGGCCAGCGTCAGCTTGCGGTGCTCGTGCTGGCCGTAGAACGCGATCAACCCCTCGGCCGCCTCGCGCAGATCCGCCACCGACGCCGACCGTCTGTTCAGGTACGCCCGCGTGCGCCCCTCAGACGACACCCGCCGCGCGAGCACCAGCTCTTCCGCGTCCGGCGCCACGCGATCCCCGAGCAGCGCGCGCAGCCCAGAAGGCAAGTCGAAGACCCCCTCGACATACGCCTCCGCCGCGCCCGGACGCACGATCCCCGACCGCGCACGACCGCCGAGCAGCAGGTCCAGCGCGTGGGCCAGCACGGTCTTGCCCGCGCCCGTCTCACCCGTCAGCACGTTCAAGCCGGGCGCGAGCCGCAACTCGGCCCGCTCGATCAGCAGGAGGTTCTCGACACGCAGCTCATGGAGCACGCCGCAAGGTCTAACATCCCAATCGGACGAACACGCGTTCGCATGCGATCCTGCAACACCGCCGCCGCAGAACCGCGACGAATCGCGCGCCCTACGACGCCAAGCGCCCGAACCGCTCCCGCACGCGCAGGTAGAACGACGATCCCGGCAACTGCGCCAGATCCGCGGCCTCGCGGACGAACCGCGACGCCAGCGCCTCCCCCGGCGACAGCTCCCCCGCGGGCCGGCCGTCGATCGACACGTCGACCGGCTCCAGCGATCGGTTGTGGACCTCCAGCACGTCGGTCGGCGACACCACCAGCGCCCGTGCCGTCAACGAGTGCGGCGCGATGAACGACACCACGTAGCCCTCCACGCCCCACGCCAGGACGGGCCCTCCGTTGGCCAGGTTGTAGCCCGTCGAGCCCGCCGGCGTCGAGATCACCAGACCGTCGCAGCGGACCTTGCCGACCTCTTGGCCGTCGACCACGTACGCCAGCGTCGCCACGCGCTCGCCGAGCTTGCGATGGAAGGAGACGTCGTTGATCGCCGCCTGCTCGCCGCCGGGCGTCTCCAGCGCCAGCGCGGGCAGCGTCATCACGTCGAACTCGCCGCGGAAGGCCTTCGCGAAGCCTTCCCCGACCTCGTCGGGGTCGATCGTCGCCAGGAAGCCGACCTCGCCGAAGTTCACGGCGAAAACCGGGACGCTCGTGCCGGCATAGCGGCGCAACGCGCGCAAGATCGTGCCATCGCCCCCGAGCACCACGCAGAGGTCGACATCATCACTCAACGGCGCATCCAGCTCGAGCGCCTCCGCGGCCACCAGACCATGCTTGCCGACCTCTTCACGATCAAAGCGCAGGACGAAGCCCGCGGCGATCGCCGCTTGGCGCAGCGAGTCCAGCGCCGCCGCGGTCTGTCCCGGGCGACCGTGGGTCATCACGGTCGCGGTCTTCGTCGGGTTCACGAGGCCTCCACCGCCTCGACGGCCGTCGCAGCCGCGACGATCCCTTCGTCGTCCAACGCGCCCGCGCGCCCCGGCTCGGCCAGCCAAACGAAGGACTCCAGGTTGCCCTTGGGCCCCGGCAGCCCTGATGAGGCGAAGCCGAGGACGGAGGCGGCCGCGGCGTCGCGAGCTGAGCGGGCCACGGAGATCAGCGCATCCCGGCGGTCGCCCGCCTCGCGGACCACGCCCCCGCTGCCGATCTTGTCCCGCCCCACCTCGAACTGCGGCTTGATCATGGCCAACGCGTCGAACCCTTCAGAAGCGGTGCAGGCCAGCACCGCCGGCAGCACCTTGGTCAAGGAGATGAACGACACGTCGGCGACCACGAGGTCGGGCCGATAGGGCAACTGCTCAACCGTCATACGGCGCGCGTTGGCGCGCTCGATCACCGTCACGCGCTCGTCGGTGCGCAGCGACCAGTGGAGCTCGCCGTAGGCGACGTCATAGGCGACGACGTGCGCCGCGCCCTCCTGCAACAGGAAGTCGGTGAAGCCGCCGGTCGAGGCCCCGACGTCGACGGCGTGACGCCCATCGACCGAGATGCCGAGCTCCGCCACCGCGTTGGCCAGTTTCAGCCCCCCGCGGGAGACGAACCGCGGTCGCTCGTCGACCGCGACCACGACGTCCTCGGGCACAAGCTGCCCGGGCTTGGCCGCGCGGTCGCCGCCCGTGCCCAGCCGGACCTCGCCCGCCATGACGGACGCGGCCGCACGCGAGCGCGAGTCAAACAGGCCGCGCTGATGCAGCAGGGTGTCCAACCGGACCTTGACCACGACGCCGACACCGTACCGTCGCCGGCCACAAACGCCTGCACTCAGGCGCTCAACACCCCACTGTGTCCGTGATCACAGTGTGCGAGCCCGACACGCGACATAGTGATTGCAGAGCGAACGAGACGGCCAGCGGGAACCGGCCGGCAACACCAAGACTTCCCTCATCGCTCGCCGGCCCCGGCCGGTCCCACATACGACACATAGCAGTATCTCTCCTCCCCGAAACGGCCTGCCTCTCCCGGCGGGCCGTTTCATTTAAGCGGTCTGTCGCGGACGCTCTGCCGATTCTGGCGCGCTGCGCTCCAGAACCCGCGTGCAGCGGCCGACCACTAAAGGCGATGGCCGAGCACCTCGCCCTGGCGGCCACTGCGCCCCCCGCATCGCAGACGCCCTCGGAGATCGAGGTCCTCTTCGCGCGCCAGCCGATCCTGGACGCCGACAGCCGCCTGGCCGGCTACGAGCTGCTCTACCGCGGCGAGACCGGCGCTGAGAGCCCGCATGCCGCCACGTCGCGTGTCGCCGCCAGCGCCCTCAGCGATCTCGGCCTGCGCCAGGCCACCGGCGGCGCGCCCGCGTTCCTCAACGTCACCACCGAGTTCCTGCTCGCGATGGACCCGCTGCCGTTCGGCCCCGAGGGCGTCGTCTTGGAGATCGCGGCCGACCGCGTCCCCGACCAGCCGCTGATCGAACGTCTCGGCCGCCTGCGCCAGCACGGCTACATGCTCGCGCTGGATGGCTATGCCGGGCAGCCCGCCGCCGAGGCGCTGCTGGACTTCGCGACGCTCGCCAAGGTCGACGCGCGCTCCATCGGCCCGTCGGAGCTCGTCGCGCTGGTCGCCAAGCTCCGCGGTCGCGGCCTGCGCCCCGTGGCCAACGGCGTCGACACGCACAACGATCACGACCACTGCGCCGACGCCGGCTTCGAGCTCTTCCAGGGCGACTTCGTCTGCCGCCCGCGCGAGATCGTCGGCCACAACGTCCCGACGGCGTCGATCGGCGCGCTGCGCCTGGCCGCCGGCATCTCGGCCGCCGACACCAACATCGACGAGCTCGAGAAGGCCATCTCGCTCGATCCCGGCCTCAGCCTGCGGCTGCTCCGCTTCGTCAACAGCGCCGCGTTCTCGCTGCGCCACCAAATCAAGTCCGTCCGCCAGGCCATCGTGCTGCTCGGCCCGCGCACCGTCCGCCAGTGGGCGATGCTCCTGCTGCTGTCAGGCATCGACGAGCAGCGCGGCCCGCTGCTGATCACCGCCCTGTCGCGCGGGCGCACCTGCGAGGCCATCGCCCGCCGCCTCGGCGCCGACGACCTCGACGCCTACTTCTTCACCGGCATGCTGTCGGTCGTCGACGCGCTCCTGGACCAGCCGATGGAAGAGGCGATCCGCGGCCTGCCACTCTCCGAGGACGTCGTCGCCGCGCTGATCGACCGGGCGGGTGGCAAAGGCCGCACGCTGACGATGGCCGAGGCCTGCGAGCGGGGCGCGTGGGACGACGCCGCACTGCCGAGCCTCGACGCCGGGGCGCTCGCCGTGCTCCACGTCGAGGCGCTGGCCTGGGCCGACGGCACCGCGGCGGGCCTGACGTAACACGCTTGGCACACCGCCGGGTACGTTGACGTGGCTATTCCCGGTCGATGTGCCGGGCCGTTGCGTTCAGGCCCGCTCGCGCGCGCCCGCAGCCAACCACACCAACAACTCGCGCGCGGCGTCGACCACGCCGCCCCAGCGGGCGAAGCCATGGACCATGTCCTCGAAGATGCAGGACTCGACGGGCATGCCGGCGTCCTTCAACACCCGCACCAGCGCGAGCCCGTCGTCGCGCAGCGGGTCCTGACCGGCGACCGCGACCCAGGCCGGCGGCAGGCCGTCCCAGTCGGTGGCGCTTAGCGGCGTGGCATCCGGATGCGCGGGGTCGGCGCCGTCGAGGTAGAAGCCCCAGCAGCGCTCCATGTCGGCGCGCGTGAGCATCGGGCCGTCGGCGAACAGCTTGTAGGACTCGCTCGCCATCGACGGATCCAGTGCCGGGTAGGCCAACAACAACGCGCGCAGCGCCGGCAGGCCATCGCCGCGCGCGTGGCGCGCCGCCACGACCGCCAGCTGCCCACCCGCGCTGTCGCCGCCGAGCACGACCCGCGCCGGATCGATCGCCAGCTGCTCGGCGCCCACCGCCGACCGCGCCCATCCCACGACCGCGTCGGCGTCCTCGACCTGCACCGGCCAGTGGTGCTCGGGCGCCAGCCGGTACTCCACCAACAACACCTTCAGCCCCGACGCGTTGGCCAGCGTCCGCGCCACGCGGTCGAACGTCGGGATGTCGCCGACGTACCAGCCGCCACCGTGCAACCACACCAACAACCCATCGGTCTCGGGGAAGTGCTGCGGCGCGTACAGCCGCGCCGGCAGCCGCGCCTCCCCGCTGGGCACGACCAGGTCGACCGCCGAGGCGACCGGCTCGGCCGCGCCGCCTAAGCGCAAGGTCGCATCGAGGTAGGCCGCCCGCTCGGCAGCCAGATCCGCCGGCGCCGGCTCGCCCTCGGCCGCCATCGCCTCCATCAGCGCCCGGACCTGCGGGTGGACGGCGGAGAGCCCGTCGTCCCGGTCCGCAGCCAATACGGGCTAGGCCTCCGAGAGCACTTCGCCGCGCCCCGCAAACAGCGCGGCCTCCACGCGGCGGGCGATGTCGCGGCCGGTGAAGCCGACCTCGGCATGCAGCAGCGCGGGCTTGCCGTGCGTGACGTAGCGGTCGGGCAGGCCGACGCGCAGGATCCGCGGGACTGCCACGCCGGCGTCGTTCAATGCCTCCCAGACCGCAGAGCCAAAGCCCCCGGCCAGCACGCCCTCTTCGACGGTGACCAGCAGCTCATGCTCAGTCGCCAGCGTCGTCATCAGCTCGAGATCCAGTGGCTTGGCAAAGCGCGCATCGCAGACCGTGACCTCCAGCCCACCCTCGGCGAGCAGATCCGCGGCCTCCAGTGCCTTGCCGACGCCGCTGCCGTAGCCGACCAGCGCGACTCGCGTCCCCTCACGCAGGACCTCACCGCGACCGACCGGGATCGCCCGCACGTCACCCACCGATGGCAGCGCTACCCCCACACCCTCGCCGCGCGGGTAGCGCAGGCCGAACGGCCCACCCTGCGTCAGCGCGGTGCGCAGCAAGTGCTTCAACTGCGCCTCATCGCGCGGCGCGGCCAGCGTGATGTTCGGCAAACACCGCAGGTAGGCGATGTCGAAGACGCCGTGGTGCGTCGGGCCGTCGTCGCCGACCAGACCGGCGCGGTCCATCGCAAAGGTGACGTCGAGCTCCTGAAGGCAGACGTCGTGGACGATCTGGTCGAACGCGCGCTGCAGGAACGTCGAGTAGATCGCGCAGACCGGCTTGGCGCCCTCCAGCGCCAGGCCCGCGGCGAAGAGCACCGCCTGCTGCTCGGCGATGCCGACGTCGAAGTAGTGCTCGGGCTCGGCCTTCTGCAGGATGTTGAGGCCGGTGCCGGAGTTCATCGCGGCCGTGATCCCGACGACACGACGGTCGCGGCGCACCTCGTCGACGAGCGCGTCGCCGAAGACCTGCGTGTACTGCGGCGGAGCGGCCGCCGCCGCGGCGACCTTCTCGGGAGTCGGCTTGGCGACCACCGTCGGCGCGCGGTTGGTGATGGACTTCGGCTTGGCGGCATGCCACTTCTCCATGCCCTCTAATCCACCATCCTCAGCGGGAGTGAAGCCCTTGCCCTTGACCGTCGCGGTGTGCACGACGACCGGGCGGCCGGCCTCCAGCGCGGCGCGCAGCGCCAGCCGCAGCGCGCGCACGTCGTGACCGTCGATGACGCCCATGTAGGCCCAGTCGAGCTCTTCCCAGAAGAGGCCGGGCGCCCAGAACGACTTGATCGACTCCTTGAGCTGCGGGCCGAGGCGGTCGAACGCCGCGCCGATGCCGCCGGGCAGCGTCGTCAGCTTCTCCTCGACGCCCTCGCGCGCGTGCCAGAGCTTGGGGTTCAACCGCACGCGGTTGAAGTAGCGCGAGAGCGCGCCGACGTTCGGCGCGATCGACATCCCGTTGTCGTTGAGCACGACCACGATCGGCGTGCCCAGCCCGCCGGCCTGGTGAATCGCCTCGAACGCCACGCCCCCGGTCATCGCACCGTCGCCGATCACCGCGACCACACGACCCGCGTCGGTGTCGCCCGCGAGCCTCATGCCCTCCTTGATCCCGACGGCGTAGCCGATCGAGGTCGAGGCGTGACCCGCGCCCATGATGTCGTGCTCGGACTCACCGATCGAGCAGAACGGCGCGAGACCCTCGTACTGGCGGATCGTCGACAGCTCGTCGCGACGACCGGTCAGGATCTTGTGCGGGTAGGCCTGGTGGCCGACGTCCCAGAGGATCTTGTCCTTGGGCGAGTCCAGCAGCGAGTGCAGCGCGACCGTCACCTCGCACATCCCGAGGTTGGCGCCGAAGTGGCCGCCGATCTCGCCGACCGTGTCGATGATGTGCTCCCGGACCTCCTGGGCGACCTGCTGCAACTCCTCCTCCGACAGACCATGGAGGTCCTGCGGGCGGTCGATGCGATCCAGGAGGCGGTCAGGTGGGGTCAGGGTCATGAAGTCCGGGTGAAGATGAAGTCGGTGATCTGCTCGAGCTCAGCGGCGCCCTGCGGAGCGCAACCCGAAAGAGTAGCCCTGGCGGTGGCATGGCACTGTGACGCGAGCTTCCTGGCGCCCTCCAACCCGAACTCGGTGACGTAGGTGCGCTTGCCGTGGCGCTGGTCGCTGCCCTGTGGCTTGCCCAATCCTTCGTCAGTACCCGTCACGTCCAGGATGTCATCGACGATCTGAAACAGGACGCCGAGCTCCCCGGCGAAACGGCGCCAGCCCATCGTCGTGTCGGCGTCTTCCGGCGCGCCCGCGAGCAGCAGCACGCAGATGACCGCCGCGCCGATCAGCCGGCCGGTCTTGAGCTCGTGCAGGCGCTGCAGATCGGCCGGTGTCTCGCTCACGCCCGCGACATCGAGGTACTGGCCGCCGACCATGCCGTCGACGCCGGTGGCCGCCGCCAGCTCGCGCGCAGCGGCTAGGACACGGTCCGCCTCTCCCGGCTGGGCGGTGAGCAGGTGACGGAACGCCTCGGCGTAGAGCGCGTCTCCCGCCAGGATCGCGACGTCCTCGCCGAACTTGACGTGGCAGGTCGGCCGGCCGCGGCGCAGCGCGTCGTCGTCCATCGCCGGGAGGTCGTCGTGGATGAGCGAGTAGGTGTGGATGAGCTCCAGCGCCGCCGCCAGCGGCAGGACCGCGGAAGCGTCGAGGCCCACGGCGTCGGCGGTCGCCAGCGCGAGCACGGGCCGGATCCGCTTGCCGCCGGCGAGCAGGCTGTAGCGCATCGCCTCCTCGAGGCCGTCGGTCCGCGGTGCGCGGCTGGGAAAGCGCAGCGCGTCCAGATAGACATCGACCTGCGCGCGGAGGTGGTCGGGATAGACCACGGTGGCGGCACTCACGATCAGAGCAGGTGGTCCTGGCCAGGATGTGGCTCGGCCGCGGCGGCGCGCGAGAGACGGTCGAGCTCGGCGGAGGCCTGCGACGCCAGCGACGCAGCGTCTTCGACCAGCGTGGCGGCCGCGTCCGGGGAGACGTCGCCCGAGCGCAGTTGCTCGGCGGTGCGCTCCAGGCGGATGACCAGCGCGTCGAGCTGGGATGCGGCGTCGTCGGTGGTGCTCACGCCGCCATTGTGCCGCAGCGGCCGGGTGGGAGGCTCGCTCAGCCGGCGTCGACAGCGGGCTTTGCGGCCGCGCGCTGCTCGCGCAGCGCCGCAGCGAGGATGCCGTTGACGAAGCCGGGCGCGTCGGCGCCACAGAACTCCTTGGCAATCTCGACGGCCTCGTCGATCGCACCCTCGGCCGGAATCGGGGTGTCTCCCGGCACGGCGTCGGGATGGATCATCTCCAGCAGCGCGATCCGCATGATCGCCTTCTCCAGCGGGGCGATGCGATCGATCGTCCAGCCCTTGGCGTGGCGCTCTATCACCCCGTCGAGGTCGGCGGCGTAGTCGGAGGAGGCGTAGGCCAGCGCGCGCGTGAACTCCGAGGCGTCACGCTCGAAGAGGTCGTCGAGCTCACGGCTGGTGACGTCGTGTTGGTAGAGGGCGAACGCGGCGGCGCGGCGCTGGTCGGTGCGGCGGGACATGCGGGCCTGTCGCGCTAGACGCGCGACATGTACTCCCCGGTCTCGGTCTGGATCTTCACGCGGTCGCCGATGTTGACGAACAGCGGCACCTGGATGGTCGCACCGGTCTCGACCGTCGCCGGCTTGTTGCCGCCGCCGGACGCCGTGTCGCCACGCAGGCCCGGCTCGGTCTCGGTGACCTCGAGCTCGACCGAGGACGGCAGCTGGATCGAGGACGGCTGGCCGTCCATGAAGACCACGTCGACCTCATCGGACGGCTTGGTCCAGCGCAGCGTGTCGGCCAGCGCGCCCGCGGGCACCGCCATCTGCTCGTAGGACTCGGTGTCCATGAAGTGGGCATCGGCCTCGTCGGAGTACAGGTACTGCATCTTGCGCGCCTCGGTCCGCACCGCTCGGAACTTCTCGCCGGCGCGGAAGGTCTTGTCGATCACGTTGCCATCGGTCGTCCGCCGCAGCTTGGTCCGTACGAACGCCGGCCCCTTGCCGGGCTTGACGTGCTGGAACTCGACGACCTTGAAGATCGTGCCGTCGACCTCGATGTGGTTGCCGTTTTTCAGTTGGTTCGTGGAGATCAAGTTCATGGCCTTGCTTGCGGGCGGGACAGAGCGCAGGCGAGCGACCGGCGCGACATCGAATGGTAGGCGGCTCGGACGATCGGCCGCGGCCCCCATGCTCCTAACGCGTTCGCGTATGGTCGCTCACCATGGACCGTCCGACCTTCCCGCTGATCGTCCACGACGACGAGCGCACGATCTTGCGCACCGCGCTGAAGACGTTTCGTGACGATCTCGGCCACGAGGAGCATCGCGTCTCGGCCGTGGTCGACGAGCTGGTCGCCCGCGTCCCCGAGGTCGAGTCGACGCCGCTGCGCCTCGACGCCGCCGATATGAAGGTCACCTGGAGTGCGTTGCACGCCCTGCTCAACGGCACGAGCCACGGCCAAGAGGAGGCGCGCACCCATATCCGCGCCCTCCTGGACCGCATGCCCGGCGAGCACGACGTCCGCGCGATCGACCTCGACACCGAGCTGGCCCGCCGCACCTGACGTCCGCCGCGCGGCGCGTCACCATGTCGGGGTGAGCAAGAAGGACACGAGCGCCGCGCCGCGCATCGCCGAGCTGGCCGCCAAGGTCAAAGAGCTCAACGACGCCTATTACGGCACCGGCGACACGCCGATCCCGGATGCCGACTACGACGCGCTCAAGGACGAGCTCGCCGCGCTGATCGCCGAGCACCCGGAGCTCGAGCCCGCCGACAGCCCGCTGGGCAAGGTCAACGCGCCCGAGCACCTCACCGGGCCGACGATCCGCCACGCGCGGCCGATGCTCTCGCTGGCCAAGGCCAGCACCGAGGAGGCGATTCGGACCTTCTGCTCGCGCTTCGAGGGCCAGCCGTTCCGGGTTTCGGAGAAGCTCGACGGCCTGTCGCTCTCCATCGTCTACGAGGACGGCAAGCTCGACTACGTCGCCACGCGCGGGACCGGGACCGTCGGAGAGCTGGTGACCGACAAGGCGCGCTGGGTGATCCCCGCGCTGCCGAAGAAGATCCGCTTCAAGGGGCGGGTCGAGGTGCGCGGCGAGGCGCTGATGCCGCGCTCCACCTGGCAGGCCTACAACGACACCCATCCCGACAAGCCGCTGACCAACCCGCGCAACGGCGCGGCCGGCACGCTGATGCAGAAGGACCCCGAGGCGGCAGCCGCCGCGGGGCGCCTGCTGCGCTTCTTCGCCTTCGGCGCCGAGCGCGGCGCTGGCGATGAACTCGACCCCGAAGCCCTCGGCATCGAGTTGGCGCACCAGACGATCTGCGATGACGCCGACGCGGTCATCGCTGCCATCCACGCGATCGGCGAGCGCCGCGACAAGCTCGACTATGACATCGACGGTGCCGTGATCCGCCTGCACGAGCCGGCCGCCTTCGAGGCCGCGGGCTTCAACAGCGCCGAGCCGCGCGGCGCGATCGCCTTCAAGTACCCGCCCGAGGAGAAGCTGACCAAGCTGCTGGACGTGGCCTGGCAGGTCGGCAAGGTCGGCCGGATCGCCCCGCGGGCGAAGGTCAAGCCCGTCTTCGTCGGCGGTGTGACCGTCGAGAACATCACCTTGCACAACCCGCGCCTGATCCGGGAGCGCGACCTGCGCATCGGCGACACGATCGCCGTCGTGCGCCGCGGCGACGTCATCCCGTTTGCCGGCCGCTCGATCCCCGAGGATCGCGACGGCAGCGAGCAGGTCATCGAACCGCCGACCCACTGCCCGTCCTGCAACACCGAGCTGGAGGTCCGCGGCACCGGCGAGGAGCGCTGGTGCCCCAACCTGCAGTGCCCGGCGCAGATCACGCGCCGCCTGATGCACTGGGCGTCGCGCCCCGCGGCCGACATGGAGGGCGTCGGCGACATCTGGATCGAGAAGCTCGCCGAGGAGGGCGTGCTCAAGACCCGCAGCGACTTCTACACCTTGACCGCCGAGCAGTTGATGACCTACGAGCGCATGGGCGAGGTCTCGGCCAAGAACATGGTGGACTCGATCGAGCGCTCCAAGGGCTTGGGCCTGCGGCGAGCGCTGTTTGGCTTTGCGATCCCCATGGCTTCTGACGGGACGGCCAAGCGCTTCTGCCTGGCGGGCTACGAAAGCATCGAGGCGGTCGCCGACGCGACCGTCGAGGACCTCGTCGCGATCCGCGACATCGGCGAGAAGGTCGCCGAGAGCGTCGTCGCGTTCTTCGACCGCCCCGAGGTGCTCGAGGAAATTACGGCGTTGCGCGCCCACGGCGTCGACCTCGACGTCCATGACGAGGACCGCCCCGTCGACGTCGCCGCGGCGGCCGACTCGCCGCTCAAGGGCAAGTCGGTGGTGATCACCGGCGCCTTCACCGACCCGCGCTCGGGGGCGAAGGTCAGCCGCCCGGACGTCACGCGCCTGGTCGAGCAGGCCGCCGCCACGACCGCCTCGTCGGTCTCCGGCGAGACCGATTACCTACTGGCCGGCGCCAACACCGGCGCCGCGAAGACCGCGAAGGCCGTCAAGCTCGGCGTGACGGTCGTCGAGCAGGACGAGCTGTGGCGCTGGCTGGCCAAGGCCGGCGTGGCCCAGTAGGCAACGCTCGTCGTCTAGTAACGCCCTGCACCTCATAGAACGTCGAGCGTTTGTGCTGGCGTCCTAGGCTCGCACCGACGAGGCGTACAACTTGCGCTCGTAGTCGGCGAGCATGCGCGTGGCCGAGAAGGACGGTGCGAGGGACTTGAGAGACGCACGCATGCGGCGCACCCAGGCGCCGTCGCCAGCGTAGAACTCGGGGACGATCTCGTCCTCCAGCAACCGGTACAACATGGCTGCGTCGCGGGCATCCTGGGCCTGGTGGTCGGCGTCGACTTCCCCGGGCAGCGCCCAGCCGTTGGTGCCGTCATAGGCCTCGGCCCACCAGCCGTCCAGCACCGACAGCTGCAGACCGCCGTTGAGCACCGACTTCATGCCGCTGGTCCCGGATGCCTCCAGCGGCGGCCGCGGCAGGTTGGCCCAGACGTCGCACCCGCCGACCAGCTTCGCGGCGCTGGCGAGGTCGTAGTCGGCCAGGAAGACGACGCGGCTCTGCGTGCCCTCCGCCCCGCGCAAATGCATCAGCTGCTGGATGAGCTGCTTGCCCGGCTCGTCCTTGGGATGGGCCTTGCCGGCGATGATCAGCTGCACCGGCCGGTCGCCGCGCAGCAGGTCCAGCGCGCGCAGGGCGTCATGGACCATCAGCCCCAAACGCTTGTACGTGGCGACGCGGCGGGCGAAGCCGATCGTCAGCACGTCGGGGTCGAACGCCGCCTCGCCGGCCTCGACGAACGAGCGCTCCTCCCCGCGCCCGAGGCGGTCGCGCGGGATCCGCTCGCGGACGAGGTCCACGAGCGCGGCGCGCTGCTCACGGCGCGCGGCGAGCAGCGCCTCGTCGGAGATCGCATCCACGCCTGCCCACGTCTGCGGGTCGGCGGCCCGCGTGATCCAGCCCGCGCTGAGATGCTGGTCGAGCAGCGCGCGCATCGGGCGCCCGAGCCAGGTCGGGACGTGCACGCCGTTGGTCACGTGCGTGATCGGCACGTCGTGAAGCGGCCGGTCGGGCCACAGCTCCTGCCACATCTCGCGCGCGACCTCGCCGTGACGACGGCTGACGGCGTTGGTCGCCCGGGCGGTCCGGATCGCCAGCTGCGTGATGCCGAACGGCTCGTGCTCATCGTCGGGATGGGTGCGGCCGAGCGCGAGGACGGCATCCTCGTCGAGCCCGCGGGTCGCGATCAGCGGCTCCAGCAGCGCGCCGACCTCGGAGCTCGGGTAGGCGTCGTTGCCTGCGGGCACCGGCGTATGCGTGGTGAAGACCGTGTGCGCGCGGCTGTGCTCGACGAGCTCCTCGAGCGTCGCACCCGGCTCCTCGAGCGCGCCGAACGCGGCGTGGCCTTCGTTGAGGTGGATCACCTCCGGCGTGATGCGCAGCGCGGCGAGCGCGCGACGACCACCGATGCCGAGCAAGGCATATTGATTGAGTCGCACCTCCGGCGAGCCGACGTAGAGCTGCGAGGTCGTCCAGCGGGCGAAGGCCGAGTTCTCGGGGCGCTCGGCGTCAAGCAGCAGCAGCGGGACGCGGCCGACGTCGACGCGCCAGATCTGCGCGACGATCTCCTCGTCGTGGGTCGGGACGGAGACCGTGACGGGCTCGCCGTCCTCCCCGCGGATGAGGGCCGCAGGCAGCCGCTCGGCGTCGGTGTCGAGCCAGTACTCGCGCTGCCAGCCCGAGAGGTCGATCCGCTGGCGGAAGTAGCCCTGGCGATACAGAAGGCCGATGGCGACGAACGGCAGCGCGCGGTCCGACGCCTCCTTGACGAGGTCACCGGCGAGCGCGCCGAGGCCGCCGGAGTAGACCGGCAGCGACGCGTGGATCGCGTACTCCGCGCAGAAGTAGGCGACGGGGCCGTCGTCTCGCGACGGCGGCGCAGCGCGGTGCTCGGCCAGCCGGCGATCCAGCGCAGCGGCGCGCTCCAGCAGCGCGCCGTCGGCGGCGGCCGCCTCCAGCCGCTGCGTCGCGGCCTCCTGCAGCAGCCGCACGGGGTTCGCGCCGCACGCGATCCAGCGGTCGGGATCGATCGCGGCGAAGACGTCGGGGCCATCGGGATCCCACGACCAGGCGTAGTCGTAGGCGACGCGCGCGAGCACCTCCAGCTCGGCGGGCAGGCGCGCCGCCAGCCCGGCGATCGCGCGCTCGATGTCGCGGCGTCCTGCGTCGATCATGGCCTGCCCTCTACCCCTTGGCGGCGGGAACACACGTGGCGAAGCCTAAGAGCTGTCCCAGCTCGGATCCGGCCGGCGCAGCCATGCGCGGACCTCGGCAGCGAGCACGACGGGCTCGCCGGTGGAGGTGAAGCCCATGACCGGCAGCTCCTCGCGGGCGATGGCCTGGGCCAGCCAGGACTCCTCGACGTCGAGCCACGCGGCGACGTCGCAGGGGCGCAAGAGCGCGTCGTCGGGCGGGCCGTCGGACATCTGCATCTGGAGGTTACGGAGGGCGACGGCCCTCGTCGCCGGAGAACCGGCAGGATGCGGAGCGGATGGCCGCCGCTCGCAACCTCGTCAACCTGAAGTCCGTCGACAAGGGCTACGGCAGCCGCTCGGTGCTGCGCAACGTCACGCTCGGCGTCAGCGCCGGGGACCGGATCGGCGTCGTCGGGCGCAACGGGGACGGCAAGTCGACGCTGCTGGCGCTGATCTCCGGCGCCGAGGAGCCCGATGGCGGAACGGTCGTGCGCTCGGGCGATGTCGAGCTCGGCATCCTCGGCCAAGGGGACGAGCTCGACGAGGCCCAGACGATCCGCTCCGAGCTGGTCGGCGGGCGCGCGGACCATGAGTGGGCGGCCGACGCACGCTTTCGCTCGGTCCTCGACGGGCTGCTCGGCGGCGTCGACATCACGCGCTTCCCGCAGGGCCTCGACACGGTGATCGCCCCGCTGAGCGGCGGCGAGCGGCGGCGGATCGCGCTGGCCAAGACGCTGCTCGACAACCCCGAGCTGCTGCTGCTCGACGAGCCGACCAACCATCTTGATGTGGAAGGCGTCGACTGGCTGGCGCAGCATCTTGCGGCACGGCGCGGGACGCTGCTCGTCGTCACGCACGACCGCTGGTTCCTGGACGCCGTGTGCACCGCGACGTGGGAGGTCAGCGACGGCACCGTGCACCAGTACGAGGGCGGCTACGCGGCCTACGTGCTGGCGCGCGCCGAACGCGACCGGCAGGCCGCGTCGCGGGAAGACCGCCGCCAGCAGCTCATGCGCAAGGAGCTGGCGTGGCTGCGGCGCGGGCCGCCGGCGCGGACGTCGAAGCCGAAGTTCCGGATCGAGGCGGCCAACGCGCTGATCGCCGACGAGCCCGCAGCCCGGGACACCGCCGAGCTGCTGCGCTTCGCCGGGCGGCGGCTGGGCGACAAGGTGCTCGACGCCGAGGACATCATGTTGGCCTACGGCGACCGGCCGATCCTGCAACACGTGACCTGGCGGTTGGGCCCCGGCGACCGCGTCGCGCTCGTGGGGGTCAATGGGTCGGGCAAGACCTCGTTGATGAACATCCTGGACGGCACGCTCGCGCCGACCGGCGGGAGCGTCGACCGCGGTCAGACGGTGCGCGTCGCCCACCTCTCACAGGACACGGCCGAGATCCCCGGTCACCTCCGCGTCCTGGAGTCGCTGGAGCAGGTGCGCGGCCGCGCGACGCTGGCCGACGGCCAGGAGATCACTGCGGCGCTGCTGGTCGACCGCTTCGGCTTCCGCGGCGACCGCGCCCGCACGTTGGTGAAGGACTTGAGCGGTGGCGAGCGCCGGCGGCTGCAGTTGATGCGGTTGTTGATGGACGAGCCCAACGTCTTGTTGTTGGACGAGCCGACCAACGACCTGGACATCGACACGCTCACCGCGCTGGAGGATCTGCTCGACGGCTGGCCGGGGACGCTGGTGGTCGTCAGCCACGATCGCTACTTCGTCGAGCGCGTCTGCGACAACGTGTACGCCTTGATGGGCGACGGGGCGATCCGGCATCTGCCGGGCGGGATCGACCAGTACCTGGAGCTGCGCCACGCGGCCGAGGCGGCTGAGAGCGTCGCGGCCTCCCCCGCGCCCGCTGCCGCGCCGCGCCCCTCCGGCGCCGCGGTCCGAGCGGCGCGCAAGGAGGCCTCACGCCTGGAACGGGCATTGGAGAAGTCGACGGCCCGTGAGGCCGAACTGCATGACGCGATGGCCACCGCCGCGACCGACCACGCGCGGCTGCGCGAGCTCGACGCCGAGCTGCGCGCGCTGCTGACCGAACGCGAGGCGCTGGAGGTCGCGTGGATGGAGGCGTCGGAGGCGGCGGAGGGCTGAGCGCGGCGATCTGGGCGGGCGCACTCAGCGCCCGAGCGTCCGCTCCAGCTCGTGCGCCGCGTGCGGCAGCGGGCCGAGCAGGCCGCGCGTCTCAGAGATCCCGGCGCGCACGGCGGCGTCGCCGATCTCGACCGGCAGCATCGAGTCCTGGAGCTCGCCGAGCTCCGCGTCGGCGCGCTGGATCGCTTCGACCGCGTGGTCGATGTGGCCACGGGCGCCGGACGCGTGGCCCGCGGAGCCGACCGCGAACGAGCGCGGCGGAAAGCCCATCCGCTCGGCGAACTCCGCGTACGTGCGCTTCGCACGGCCCGACGCGGCCTGTGCCGGACGGAACAGCAGCTCTTCGAGGCGGTCGGCGGTCAGGTCGTCGAGCAACTCGTAGGCCTCACCGAGCATCGCGATCGCCATGCCGATCGCCTCGGTCGCGCTGCCCAGCTCGTCCAGCAGCTGCTGCCGGCCCTCCGCGTTGGTGTACGCCATTGGGCGGGAGCCTACGCGGTAGCGTGCCGGGCATGGC
Source organism: Baekduia sp. (assembly GCF_035996765.1). NCBI lineage: Bacteria > Bacillati > Actinomycetota > Thermoleophilia > Solirubrobacterales > Baekduiaceae > Baekduia > Baekduia sp. The sequence goes on along the minus strand of NZ_DASYJG010000075.1, from coordinate 47,642 downwards.
CAAGCGCTCCGGCTCCGGCGACATGGTGTGGTCGAGCTCCGACGGCGACCTGCGGCGGGCGCGGGATCCGAAGACGGTGACACGGAAGACCGAGGGCCCCGTCAAGGTGCGCCGTGAGACCGCCGGGCGCAAGGGCAAGACCGTCACCACCGTCTTCAACCTCCCGCTCAACGATGTCGAGATCCGCGAGCTCGCCGGCAAGCTCAAGAAGCGCTGCGGCGTCGGCGGATCCGCGAAGGACGGCATCATCGAGATTCAGGGCGACCACCGCGACACAGTCCTCGACGTGCTCCGCGCCGAGGGCCTGACCGCCGTCCTCGCCGGCGGCTGAGCCAAGCCGGCAGAGGCCGCCTCACCCGCCCAGCAATCACTCCTCCGGACTAGGCTGACAAGCCGCATTGGCAGGTCGGGGAGCGCGCGCCGCGGCGCCGGCGGCTACCGTCCCCGGCCATGGCCCCCAACGAGAAGCCCCAGGTCGAGGTCCACAGCGACCAGCCGCCCTCCTACCAGCTCGAGCTCGACGACCTCGAGATGGGCGACGGCGACGAGGCCGCTGCCGGCCACATCGTCGAAGTTCATTATGTCGGTGTATCGTGGCAGACGGGCAAGCAGTTCGACGCCTCGTGGGATCGGGGCGACACCTTCAAGTTCGGGCTCGGCAAGGGCCAGGTCATCGCCGGCTGGGACCAGGGCGTGGCCGGGATGAAGGTCGGCGGTCGGCGCCGGATCACGATCCCGCCGAACCTCGCCTACGGCAAGCGCGGCGCAGGCGGGGTCATCGGCCCCGACGAGACGCTCGTCTTCGTCGTCGACCTCATCGGGCTGCGCTAGCGAGCATCCCTTCCCGTGACCGGCCGCCGATCACTGCAGGTCCTTGCCGTGATCGTGGCGGTCGCGGTGCTGGTCGCAACCAGCCTCCTCATCCATCCCGTGCGCGAGGCGGCGGGCCACGCGGCGTCGGGCGACACGACGGCGCTGCGCCATCAGCTGCGCGGCACCGGCGTGACCGGCGTGCTGCTGTTGTACGCCTTGATGCTCGGCCACATCGTGCTGCTGTTCCCTGCCGAGGTCATCAACCTGGTCGCCGGGTTCACCTACGGGATCCCGATCGCGATGGCGATCTGCGTCAGCGGCTGGTTCGCCTCGGCGATGGGGACCTATGCGCTCGGCCGGATCGCGGGTCGCCCGCTGGTCGAGAAGCTGGCCGGCGCGCGGCGGCTGGCAGCCGCCGAAGAGCTGATGGAGCGCGGCGGCTGGCCCGCGCTGCTGGTGTTGCGGCTGCTGCCGGTCGTGCCGTTCAGCGGCGTGGGCTACGTGGCGGGCGCCACGCGCGTGCCGGTCGGGCGCTTTGCCTGGACGAGCGCGATCGGCGCGATCCCGCTGATCGCGATCGCGGTCGTGCTCGGCTCACGCCTGGAGCACTTCTCGGCGACCGATCCACTGGTCTGGGCCATGGTCGCGGGCTTCGCGGCGCTGTTTGCGCTCTCGCACCCGCTGACCCGCCGCTGGCAGCGCTCGCGCGCGGCGCGCGAGCGGGTCTAACCGCGGCGCTGCTCGCGGTCGGCCTCGAAGCGGCGCCGGTCGCGCTTGGTCGGGCGGCCGCCACGGTCGGGGTCGTGCGTGGGCGCGGAGGCCGCCTCGAGACGCCGCTGCTCGGCATAGGCGGCGCGGCCGGCCTTGCTCTCGGCGGTCTCCTCGTAGAGCGTCGCGGCGACGGTCGCCGAGCCGCGGCGTTCCGCGGTCGCGGTGATCAGCACGGTGAGCTTGACCGGCGCCGTCGAGAGCTCCAGGCGGTCGCCCGGACCGACGTCCTTGCTGGGCTTCACCGCGCGACCGTTGACGTGGACGCGGCCGCCCTTGACGGCGTCGGAGCCCAGCGCCCGCGTCTTGACGAAGCGCGCGGCCCACAGCCACTTGTCGACTCGCACGGGCGCGTCACGGTCATGCATCGACATCCATCCTGGCACCATCGGGGCCGTGCCCGACGACGTCCTGGAGATCGCCACACCGCATGGCCCGGCGCGTGCGCACCTCCGTCATGCTCGACGGCTGCGAGCCGCGCTGCTCATCGGCCACGGCGCGGGCGGCTCGATCGAGGCGCTCGACCTGCTCGCTGCCGCCGACGCGGCGTTCGCGGCTGGGCTGAGCGTCGTGCGGGTTGAGCAGCCCTATCGCGTCGCCGGTCGCAGGTCGGCGCCGCCCGCGCCGAAGCTCGACGAGGCGTGGCTGGCCGTGCACGCGGCGCTGACCGCGGCCGGCGCGCCGCTCGCCGGACTGCCGCTGCTCAGCGGCGGCCGTTCCTCCGGGGCCCGCGTCGCCTGCCGCACCGCGACAGCCACCAGCGCCATCGGCGTCCTCTGCCTCGCCTTCCCGCTGCACCCACCCCAGCGCAACCCCGACGCCGAGCGCAAGACGCGCCTGCCCGAGCTCGAGGCCGTGACCGTCCCGGTCCTCATCATCCAAGGCGACCGCGACCCCTTCGGCATGCCTCCGCCTGGCCCGACCCGCACCGTCACCACCATCGCCGGCAACCACAGCCTCAAGTCCGGCCTCGCCGAGGTCGGCCCCGCCGTCTCCTCGTGGCTGGACTCCCTCAACCTGTGCTGACGACCGACCGGCGCCGTCCTACGGCACGGCCGTCGGCCCCGGCGCGCGTTCGACGATACGGCTGAAGCGCTCCAATGCCATGGTGATCCGGCGTGCCTGCAGCCAGCGCACGAGCGCCCAGTCGAGGCCGCGGCCGGCGACGCCGAGCGTGGGCCGGTAGCGCAGGCAGAGCGTCAGCCACGTACCGCCGTCCCCGTCGGACGTCAGTTCGAAGATGCGGTCAAACCCCACCGCCAGGCGCACGGCCTCAGCGCGGTGGACCTGGCGGCGCGGGACGTCGAACTCCACGATTCGCCAGCGTGACGGTCCAACCAGCGGCGACAGCACGCGGCCGTGCTCTTCGTAGGCGACGCCGAGACCAGCCGGACGGTCGACGCGCCGCGCGTGCAGGGTCCATGGTGCCCAGTCGGCGTAGCGCTCAATGTCACAGAGGACCCGCCACACGTCGCGTGGGGTTGCGGCGATGCGACGTCGGTCCACGACGTCGGTCACCTCAGTCTCCCTGACCGTGTACGGCTACTTTCCAGTGCGATCGGCGCAACGTATCACCGCCCGCGGGCGCTGTGTCCTGCTCAGGAAGCGCGCTGCCGCGGCTTGGCGCCGAAGCGCTCGCGGCGCACCGTCGTCTTCTTGCCCTTGATCGTCCGCCCGCGCAATGCGGAGACGACCGCATCGGCCGACGCCTCAGGCACTTCGACGAGTGAGAAGCGGTCGGCGATCTCGATCGCGCCGATCTGCCGTCCGTTCAAGCCGGCCTCGTTGGCAATCGCGCCGACGAGGTCCTGCGGGCGGATACCGCGCTCGCGGCCGGCGCCGATGAAGAGACGGGTCATGCCGACGCTCGGACCCGTGGACTCCTTGGCCCCGCGGCGCGGCGGCCGGCCGCCGTCGCGCGGAACGGACGCGCCCGCCCCGCTTGGCCGCTCCGGGCGCTCGGTGCGGTAACCGCCCGCCCCGCGACGCTCGCCGGTCCCGCCGGGGCGCCCTGGCCTTCCCGGCCCGCGGCCCTGCTCCCGCGACGGGGCAGGCACCGCGTCGGGAATGTGGGTCTCATCGGCCTCGGTCGCGCCCGCCTCGTGAGCGAGCTTGACGGCAGCCAGCGCGACCTCCATCAGCTCGAAGTCCTCGCCGAGCGACTCGACGACCACGCGGTAGCCATCCAGGCCCTCCGCACCATCGGCCAAGATCTCGGCCAAAGAGTTACGGGTGGCCTCCAGCCGGCGGGCGCGCAGGTCGGCGACCGTCGGGACCTTCTCGATCGCGATCGGCTGGCGCGTGATCCGCTCGATCGCCTTGAGCATCCGGTGCTCGCGCGGCTGGGCGAGCGTGATCGCCACGCCCTCGCGCCCCGCGCGGCCGACGCGGCCGATGCGGTGGACGTAGGCCTCCGGCGCGGCCGGCACGTCGTAGTTGATGACGTGGGTGAGCACGTCGACATCGAGACCGCGAGCGGCGACGTCGGTGGCCACCAGCAGCTCGATCGTCCCGGCCTTCAGCCGCCCGATCGAGCGCGTGCGCTGCTCCTGGGTCATCCCGCCGTGCAGCGCCTCGGCGCGGTAGCCGCGGCCGTTGAGGGTCTCGGTGAGCGTGTCGACCTCGTCGCGTGTACGGCAGAAGACGATCGCGGCGGCCGGCGACTCGAGGTCCAGCAGACGGCCGAGCGCGGCGGGCTTGTGCGCGCGCGGGACGATGTAGGCGCTCTGGCGGACCTTCGGCGCCTCGCCGGGCGCGTGGCGTTCGCCGCCCAACTGGATGCGCACCGGGTTGTTGAGGTGGTTGCCAACGATCTTGTTGATGCGCGGCGGCATCGTCGCCGAGAACAACACGGTCTGGCGGTCGCCGGGCGTATCGGACAGGATCGCCTCGATGTCGTCGGCGAAGCCCATGTCCAACATCTCGTCGGCCTCGTCCAAGATGATGGTCTGCAGCGTCTGGGGCTTCAGCGTCCGGCGCCGGATGTGATCGAGCGCGCGGCCGGGCGTGGCGACAACGACGTCCACCCCACGCTCCAGCGCACGAAGCTGACGGACGATCGGCTGGCCACCGTAGATCGGCAGCGTCCGCACGCCGAGGTCGCGGCCGTAGCGGTGGATGGCCTCGGCGACCTGCGTGGCGAGCTCGCGCGTCGGGACGAGCACGAGCGCCCGGGGCGCGTCGCCTTCGGCTCCCCGGCCGAGACGCTGGAGCAGCGGGAGCGCAAAGGCGGCGGTCTTGCCGGTGCCCGTGGCGGCCTGTCCGAGTAGGTCGCGACCTTCCAGCAGCGGCGGAATGGCCTCACGCTGGATGGGTGTGGGCTCCTCATAGCCGAGGGCGGTCAGGGCGGCGACCAGCTCGTCGGCGAGGGCCAGGTCCGCGAAGCCGACGGCGTCGTCGGACGAATCAAGTGTCATGTAGGACAACAGGCTAGCGGTGACCTCGGTGAAGGAGTGTGAAGCCGCCCACGCAATCGGCAGCGCGTTCGCTATCCCGTGGGGAGGTGCCCGACTCGCTGTTGCGCGATCCGCCACGGTCCTCCGTGTCCCCCACCGCCGAACCGGCGCCTGCGCCCGCGCCCGCCACCGGGGCGGGTGGGACCGATTCTGCGCCCCATCTGCGCTTCGCCCTGCTGGCGCTCGCGCTCGGCGGCTTCGCCATCGGGACGACCGAGTTCGTGGCGATGGGCCTCCTGCCCCAGATCGCCACCGGCGTCTCGGTCTCGATCCCGACCGCCGGCCACGTCGTCAGCGCCTACGCGATCGGCGTCGTCGTGGGCGCGCCCGTCCTGGCCGGCCTCGGCGCCAAGCTGCCGCGCCGGACGCTGCTGGTCGCGTTGATGGTGGCCTACGCCATCGGCAACCTGCTCAGTGCGCTCGCTCCCTCCTACGCCATGCTCGTCGGCGCGCGCTTCCTCGCCGGCCTGCCGCACGGCGCCTACTTCGGCGTCGCCGCGCTGGTCGCCGCCGACCTCGCGCCCGAGGGCCTGAAGGCCCGCGCGGTCTCGCGCGTCCTGCTCGGGCTGAGCGTCGCCAACGTGGTCGGCGTGCCGTTTGCGACCTGGCTCGGGCAGACCTTCGGCTGGCGCATCGCCTTCGCGGCCGCGACCGTCCTGGCCGCCGCGACCGCCATCAGCGTCCTGCGCGCGGTGCCGTGGGCCCCCGCCGACCGCGCCGCGACCTTCAAGCGCGAGCTGACCGCGCTGCGACGCCCGCAGGTCTGGCTGGCCGTCGCCACCGGCGCGATCGGCGGCGGCGGGATGTTCGCCGTCTACTCCTACATCAGCCCGATCCTCACCGACCGCGCCGGCCTCGCGCTGGCCGCCGTCCCGCTCGTGCTCGCGGTCTGGGGCTGCGGCATGGTCGCCGGCAACCTGCTCTCCGGACGGTTGATGGACTGGGCCCCGCACCGCGCGATGGTCGGCGCGTTCCTGGGCATGGCCATCATGTTCGGCACGTTCGCCTACACCTCGGCCAACCCGGTCACCGCGATCATCACGGTGTTCTTCCTCGGGATGGCCCTCATGCTGCCGACCGGTCTGCAGATGCGTCTGATGGAGGTCGCGGGCGACGCGCAGACGCTCGGTGCCGCACTCAACCACTCGGCCTTCAACCTCGCCAACGCGCTCGGCGCGTGGCTCGGCGGCATCGTGCTCGCCGCCGGCCTCGGCCTCACCGCCCCGATGGTCGTCGCCGTCGCCCTCTCGGTCGCGGGCCTCGCGATCTTCCTGGTCGCGCTGGCGCTCGAGCGCCGCGGCGCCGGCGCCGGCGCGGCGATCAGCCGACGGTGATCCGGCGAAAGACGTCGCTGGCCAGCTCCTGCAGCTCGGTCACGTCGCGCCCCTGATCGAGCGCGGTGACGACGAGGTCGCGAAAGCCGCCGGTGATGATCGTCGCGACCTCGAGCGGGAGCGGCCGCAGCGTGGCGTCGTGCTGGCGGGCCTCTTCGACCAGCCGCATGATCTGGTGGGCCCAGCGCTCGTTCATCGCCTGGACGCGCGCCATGCCGTCGGGGCCGATGGCCGCGGTCTCCTGGATGCAGGTGCGGCTGAGGACGGGCTCGGCGGCGATGATGCCGAGGTAGGCGGCCAGCGCGCGATCGACCCGCTCGCCGAATGGACCCTCGCCGGTCGCCGCGTCGGCGATCGTCTCCAGCAGCCGCGCGCTGATGACGTCAAAGAGCGCCAGGAAGCACGCGTCGCGATCGTCGAAGTGCTGGTAGAACGTCCGCCGCGACGTGCGGGCATGTCGTACCACTTCGGCGACGGTGACCGAGCGCAGGTCCCCGTGCTCGCGGATCGCCTCGGCCATGCCGACCAGCAGCCGGTCGCGAAAGCTCTCCGGCGCGCCGGGCAGCAGCGTGGCGAGCTGCTCGGTCACGCGGCGGCTGCGATCTCCGGCGCCGCCTCGCGCACCGGGCGCCGGTGCACGAGCGCCTTGCCGCCACCGGCCGGGCTCCACGCCACGCCCTTGAACTTCCACGGCTCGTCGGGCGCCGTCGTCGCCTCGAACGCGACGCGCTGCAGGATGACCCGCAACACGACGTCGAGCTCCATGTGCGCGAACGTCGCGCCGATGCAGCGGCGGACGCCGCCGCCGAACGGGATCCAGGAGTAGGTGCCGGGCTTCGTGTCGAGGAACCGGTCGGGGTCGAAGCGGTCAGGGTGTGGGAACAGGTCGGGGTCGAAGTGCGTCAGCCCGGCGCTCAACCCAATGAGAATGCCGGCCGGAAGGCGATATCCTCCGACCTCGAAGGGCTTCATCGTGTGGCGGCCGGCGAAGGAGATCACCGGGCGCATCCGCTGCACCTCGCGGATCGTCGCGTCACGCAGCTCCTTGCCGCCGGCATCGACCTCATCAACAAGGCGCGCAAGGACATCAGGATGGCGCCGCAGCCGCTCGACCGCCCAGCTGAGGGTGTGGGCGGTCGTCTCGTGACCGGCCGCGAGCATCGTGACGAGTTGGTCGCGAATCTCGGCGTTCGACAGCGCGGTGCCGTCCTCACGGCGCGCGAGCACCATCATCGCCAGGACGTCGAGGCGCTCGGGCAGGTCGGGATCGCGGCGCGCGTCCTCGATCAGCGAGTCGAGGATCGCGTCGACCTTCGCGCGCAGGCGCAGGAAGCGGCCCCACGGGCTCAACGGCCCCAGATCGCGGTGCAGCTGCGGGAAGCGCGAGAGGCTCTGGCCCTGGTCGGTCCAGGTTGGCAGCAGTTCCTCGAGCTCCTCGGCGCGCGCGCCGGTCGCCCCGAAGACCGCTCGCAGGATCGCCCGCAGCGTGATCCGCTGCATCGACTTCGCGGTCTCGAACTCGACGGCGACCGGCCAGCGGTCGATCTCGGCGATCGCGATCTCCTCGATCAGCGGCTCGTAGGCCTTCATCCGCTGGCCCTTGAACGGCGGCAGCAGCAGCTTGCGCTGCTCCATGTGGTGCTCTTCATCAATGCCGAGCAGCGAGTTGTCGCCCAGCACCTTGCGCAGCGGCGAGCGCGAGCCGGCGTGCAGCGTCTTGGCGTCGGCCATGAACGTGTGCTTGATCAGCGCGGGATCGGCCAGGACCACCAGGTGCCCGAGGGCGGCGACCTTGATGGAGAACATGTTGCCGTAGCGCCGGCGCTGGCGCTCGAGAAACGGGCGCTGGCGGGTCAGGATGGCCAGCGTCTGCAGGGGCATCGGCATCGCCGGCCCGGGCGGGACGCCATCGATGATGGTGGTGTCGGTCATGTCAGCGGCCCCTCCGGACGACGCTCTCGAGCCGTTCGATCACGTTGTAGTACTTGCTTGGCGCGAAGCGCACCAGCAGGTCTAGGAAGACGGCGTCCGGGCCGACCCGGATGCGCGCCTTCTGCTTCTCCACGCCCTCGTGGATGATCTCGGCCGCGCGCTCGGGCGAGGTGCGGGCGACCGTGGCGAACTCACGCGCCGCGCTGGCGAGATCGGCGTGGTCGCCGTGGTAGTCGGAGCGGAAGCGGGCGTTGGCCACGATGTTGGTCTTGACGCCGCCCGGATGCACCACCGCCGCGTGGACACCGGTGCCGCGCAGCTCCTGGCGCAGCGCCTCGGTGTAGCCGCGGACCGCGAACTTCGAGGCGCAGTAGGCGCTCTGGTGCGGGAAGCCGATGAGGCCGAAGACCGATGACGTGTTGGCGATCACGCCTGAGCGCTGCTCCAGCAGGATCGGCAGGAACGCGGTGACGCCGTGCTGGACGCCGTGGAAGTTGACGTCGAAGACCCACTGGTCGTCCTCGGGCGAGGCGTCGGCGACGCCCTGCATCACCGTCACGCCGGCATTGTTGAAGACGAGGCCCAGCGGCGCCGGCATCCACTCCTTGACGTCGGCGGCAAAGGCCATCTGCCCCTGGCGGTCGCGGACGTCGAGCTTGCGGACCAGGACCGGCCCCGAGATCGAGTCCGCCGTCTCCTGCAGCCCCTCCTCGTTCCAGTCGGCCAGCGCGACCGGGCACCCGTGGGCGGCCAACCGCCGCGCCGTCGCCTGCCCGATGCCCGACCCTGCGCCCGTGATGACCGCCGTACGACCGTTGATGCTGCTCATGCGTCTCCTGACACCCCGGCTGGTACACGCGCGTACCAGCCTGACGGGGTGTCAGGATACTGATCGGTATCTGGTTGTCCAGCGGCTGCTGTGTGAGCTACCTCCGGCCGGACGTCACCGTGAAGCTGTCGGTGAGGTCGGCCGTCGAGGAGTCCCCGGCGAAGACGTCGATCTCCCCGGGTTCCACGGTGAAGCGGCCGGAGTTGTCGTAGAAGCCGACGTCGCTGGCGTCCAGGCGGAACGTCACCGTCTTCTTCTCGCCCGCATCCAGCGTCACGCGCTGGAAGCCGCGCAGGCGACGGACCGGCTGCGAGAGGCTCGCGACCGGGTCGTGGATGTAGAGCTGGACGACGTCGTCACCGGCGCGAGAGCCCGTGTTCTGGACGTCGGCCGAGACCTGCACGCTGCCTCTCGCCGGCATCGACTTGTCCGACAACACCAAGTTGTCGATCTTGAACGTCGTGTAGGAGAGGCCGAAGCCGAACGGGAACAGCGGCGCGCACGTCGGCAGGTCGCGGTAGCGCGAGTTGTACTTCTGCGTCGTGTCGCACGGCCGACCCGTGGGCTCGTGGTTGTAGTAGATCGGGATCTGGCCGACCGACTGCGGGAAGCTCACGGGGAGCTTGCCGCCGGGGTTGACCTTGCCGAACAGGACGTCGGCGACGCCGTTGCCGGCCTCGATGCCGCCGAACCACGCCTCGAGGATCGCGTTCGAGCTGTCGACGACCTTGCCCAGCGTCAGCGGGCGGCTGTTGAACAGCACGACCGTGACCGGCTTGCCCGTCGCCTTGACGGCGTCCAGCAGCTCCTGCTGCTTGCCGGGAAGATCAAGCACGCTGCGCACTTCGGCCTCGCCACCCTGGCCGCGCGTCTCGCCGAGCGCCAGCACGACCTGGTCGGCGGCGTTGGCAGCGGCGACCGCATCAGCGAAGCCGGCATCCGAGCCGCACTCGTTGGCCGGGTCGTAGAGGTCGGCGTCGATCATCTTGCAGCCCTCGGTGAACGTCGCGTCCGGGTTGTAGGCCTTGATGCCCGTGTAGAGGCTGACGGCGTCCTCGTCCTTGCCCTGGCCCCACCACGGGCCCAGCATGTCGTGCTGGTCGTCGCCGAGCGGGCCGATCACCGCGACCGACTTGGCCGGGTCGAGCGGCAGCGTGTTGTCATCGTTCTTGAGCAGGACCACCGAGCGGCCGGCGGCCTTGCGTGCCGCGTCGCGGTCGGCGGGCTGCAGCGTCTTGCCGGCGATCGCGGCCTGGTCGACGTAGGGATGGTCGAAGAGCCCGGCGCGGAACTTGACGCGCAGGATCCGGCGGACGGCGTCGTCGAGGCGGCGCATCGAGATCTGCCCGGTCGACAGCAGCTGCTTGCCGTTGTCGCGGATGTTGGTGCTGACCATCTCGGAATCCGTGCCGGCGTTCAGCGCCAGCGCGCCGGCGGATGGGCCGTCGGCCGCGACCCCATGACCACACGGACCCTCATCGGGGTTCTTGGGCGGGCAGGCGCGGAGCTCGGCAACGGCCGTGTAGTCGCTCTCGAGGAAGCCGTCGAAGCCCCATTCCTTCTTGAGGATGTCGGTCTCGGTGTGCGGGTTGGCGCAGCCCGGCTGGCCGTTGATCGAGTTGAACGAGCACATCGCCGTGTCGGCGCCGGCGTCGATCGCGGCCTTGAACGGCGGCAGGATCAGGTTGCGCAGCCGCTGCTCGGAGACGTCGGTCGTGTTGTAGTCGCGACCGCCCTCGGCGAGGCCATAGGCCGCGAGGTGCTTGACGCTCGTGACGACCTTGTCGGGCGCGGAGTAGTCCGGACCCTGGGCGGCGCGAACCTTCGTGGCGGCCATGACCGAGCCGAGGTACGGGTCCTCGCCTGAGGCCTCGACGATGCGGCCCCAGCGCGGCTCGTGGGAGACGTCGACCATCGGGCTGTAGATCTGCTTGATGCCGACGGCCGCGGACTCGCGCGAGGAGATCGTGTAGTCGTCGGTCGCGACGTCGGGGTCAAAGCTCGACGCCTCGGCCAGCGGCACCGGGAAGACCGTGCGGTAGCCGTGGATCGTGTCGTAGGCGAAGAGGATCGGGATGTGCAGCCGCGACTGCTCGACGGCGACGTGCTGGAAGTGATCGATCTTGGCCGGGTCGGTGAGGCTGAACACGCCGCCGACGCCCTTTTGCGCGTCGTCGTCGGTGATCTGGCCGTCGGAGAGCAGCTGGACCTGCTGGAGCTTCTCGTCGACGGTCATCTGCCTGATGAGCCGGTCGACTTTGCGCTCGATGCCGCCGTTGGCCTGCGTGCGCACCGGCTGGAGCGCCTGGTCGTCGCCCGCTCCGGTGCCGGCGATCACCGCCCCGGCGCCCAGCGTGCTGCTCGCGACGATCGCAGCCGCGATCGCCATCCGTCCCCGTCGTTGCACGGTCCCCTCCTGCGTTGAAGTCCCTCGACCCTGCAGCATGCCTTGGCGCACACCGCGTCCAGCGGACCTCTGGGTCCCCATCGTCGCGCGCGTTGAAACACGGATCCGGACTTGTTGTACGCCCCGGTTTGGGGCGTATCGGGACCGGACATGACGACCGCCGACCCGTACCGTCCCTTCAGCGTTCAGGAGACACGCCCATGTCCAGCAGAGCCCTCATCCTCGCCCTCGGTGCCGCAAGTGCCGCCGCCGTCCTGGCCGCCCCGGCCGCCCAGGCCAGCGACGCCGGGCTGAAGAAGACCGTGATCCGCCACGAGAAGCGCGTGACCCCGTTGGCCAAGGCCTTCGCCAAGGCCGACAAGGCGCTCGGAACGTCCACCACCGACCCCGCCGCCGCCTCGGCGGCCGCCGGCGCCTTCCGGACGGGGCTGCGGTCCTACAAGACGGCGGTCGTGCCGATCAAGACCGAGACCCCGGGCTCGGCGGCCGGCAAGAAGCAGATCCTCACGGCGATCCGCGAGTTCGACCTGGGACTGGTGCAGTACCAGAAGCTGCTGGACAAGGTGGCGGCGGGTGCTGACAAGAACTCGCTGAAGTCGACGTTCGTGACCTTGAACAAGCGGCTCGCGGCGGCGTCGGATGACGAGGAGAGCGCGCTGCGGTTGCTCAAGATCATCAAGTAGGCGTTGCGCCGCCGTTTGACGGGCGTTGTGCGGGGCGGGGCTGGCTGGTCGGCGTCTCCGTGACGATCGCCACCTCCGCTCCGCTCGCGCTCAGTCGTCGTGGTGCCGAACGTTGGGTGAAAGCTGTGCACTGCGATCTGAGCTCGGTTCGTGTGGGCACCGAACACCGCGCTTGCGCTTCGCGTTCGGATGTCGACATCACGGATCGCCTCCACGGTTCAACGCGCTCGCGCCGCCAACCAGCGTCGCGCGAGCAACGAGCAGGCTGCGACTTTGCACCAATGCTGCGCAGCTGACCAATTCCATCCGCCGCGTCGGCTAGGCTTTGCCTACAACCAAATCAAGACCCCCGCGACCGCGGAAACGGCCCGGGGGCATGACCCAAAGGAGTGGCACCTCCCATGAGTACCCCGCAGCGTACCCACGCTCGCATGCTCATCGTCGATCGCGAGACCGCCGATGTCCTGCGCATCGAGACCAAGAAGATGATGGACCTCGGCCACGAGCTGTTCGAGGACTTCCTCCTCTACGGGCCCGAGGCTCAGTACGTGCTAGCGATGCGCTTCTGCGCCGCGACCGCGCTCATCACCGCCGTCGGCTGGGATCCCGACAACGTGGACCCCGACATCGAGAGCTTCGAGGTCCCGTTGACCGACGACCTGATCGAGCAGCTGCGCCACCGTCGCTACGACCTGGCGCGCTGCAACAACGACCGCCTCGACGGCCTGCCCGTCGACAAGCCCATCCCGCCCGACCTCCTCGCCGAGATCACCACCGACCGCCTGGCGGCCCAGGCACTGGACGGCATCTTCACGACCTACGTCAAAGCCACCAAGAAGTAGCTGTCAAGCGCCAACGGCCGCCGCGGATCTCAGCCCGCGGCGCCAGCCATTCGGTGCACTCCGGCGACGGACAACAGACGTGTTGTTTCGACGGCTCTGCTGCTAGTCTGAATGCTGTGTTGACGCTACGGCCGCTGATCTCCAAGGGCGACATCCTGCGGGCCTACAACCCGTCCAAGCCGAACTCCGACTCGGCGTTCCGGCGGCTGCGCAGGGAAGGCGTCGTAAGCGACGGGATCACGATCAAGCCGCGAAGCGGCGGACGGCAGCGCGGCACGATCACCGCGTTCTATGCCCTCAATGAGGACGCGGCGATCGCCTATCGACACGGCGACCATGATCTCGCACGGAAGCTCGCGACCCAATCGGCGAAGGTCGAGGCAAGCGCTGCCGCACGTGAACTGGCCAAGGTTGCTTCCACCGGATCCGGCCAGGGAGTCGACGTGATCTTCGACGTCGACGGCGTGTACACGATCGTCAACGCCGAGCACCGCGCACCACTGGACATCCTGGCGCAGCGCGCGGTCATGGACCGTCGCCGGTTCGACAGGCGGTTGCGCGCACTCGGTGCCCGTTCCTTCCTGGCGTGGCTGGAGGTGATCCGCGAAGACGGGGCGGAACTCAAGGATGAGGATGGCTTGCGCCTATGGATGCCACGGACCCCCGAGCTGCTGGAACTCGGTGCTGACCACGCTCCGGTGCTGGTACGCAGCGACCTGATGAACGGCGTGTTGTGGACGTACGTCCAGAAGGCCTACACGTTGCGGGAGGACGACGACGCAAGCTCCGGTAAGGATCCGTTCGGCGACTTGCGGCCAGGTCTGCCCGACGACCTCGCCGAGCTACTCGATGACGCACCGCTGCGTCCGCTCGCAGCCACCGGTCCGGCGCTGCGCTGGGCGTGAGCGGCGAGCCGCTGACGATCGAGCTCGTGCCGCGCATTGCCGCGGCCGAGGATGCGTTGGCCGTGCGCGCGCTGACGTGCGCAGGCCGCACCCCTCGATATGGCGACGCTGCCCAGAAGCTCATTCGCCGCTGCGGCAGTGTTCTGGCTGGCACGGTCGCCGAGCCTCCCGGGTTTCACTGCCTGCTCTTCGAGCAGCCGGCCGCAGACGTTGATGATCGCCTGGCGGGTCTTTCGGCTGTTCAGGACGCGGGCGACGGCATCTGCGACTGGATTGTCATGGGCGTCAACCGCTCGCTTCACGGCGGCCGTGTGTCCGACGGTCGATCGATAGCCGCAGCCGTCGCGCAGGAGACCACCCGTTTCGCGCGTGACCAGGGCTTTCGACACATGGTCGCGCAGGTTCATCGCAACCACCAGAAGTCCCTCCACATCGTCGAACGGCTCGGCTTCATCCTCGTGAGGAAACTCGACGTCGACTACAGCCTGTACGCGGTCGATCTCGCTCCGTAGGCGTCAGCCCATCGCGGCCACCGCCGCCGTCGGCGCAAGCCGCGCGCCCAAGCGGCTCTCGCCGGCCCACTCATACGGTCCCGGCGACCGGTGCCCGTGGACGACCAGCCAGCGGCCGTCGTCGCCGCGGGACAACACCAGCGTCTCGCGTTGACGGACCGGAGACGGCACCCCGGCCAAATGGAAGCTCAGCATCTGCGTGGCCATCGCCACGTCGGGGCCGAGCTCGCGGATCTCGAGATCCCACGCGTGACAGGCCTCGACGGCCGGGCCGGTGGCCGCCCATTCCTCGACGATCACGCACAGCTCTGCGCGGGATCGCACCGGCGCGGCCTCACTGGCCAGAACGAAGGTGACGTCGGGGGCCATGGCGGCCAGCATGGCTTCGGTGTCGTAGCGGTCCAGCGCGGCGACGAGATCGCGGACGGTGGCGCGGACATCGGTGGACGGGCTCATAGACCAAAGCACACGCGAGGGCTCCAGAGGTTTCGATCGGGGCATAAGAATCGCGTCAGAGTGCGGGCAGCCGTACCCGCGACGGGGCGGTTGCACGCCCCGGGGCAGCCACCGGGGTTCCCCTGATGCGGCGACCGCCCGCAGCGGAGACAGTGCGGCCATGCGCACTCCCCTTCAGCGTCTCCCCCATCGCCTGACCCCAGCCTGTTCAGCCATCGCAGCCCTCGCGGCCGTCGCCCTCCCGGGCGGCGCGGCGAACGCCGCGACGATCACGACCGACGGCGCCGGCACCTACACCTACGTCGGCGCGCCCGGCGAGGTCAACTCCATGAGCATCCAAGCGCCCGAGGCCGGCGGCATCCTCTTCTACGCCAACCAGGGCGTCAACGTCACCTCGGCTCCGGCCGGCTGCACCGACGCTTATGGCGCCGGCGACTGGTCAGAGGTCATCTGCACCGCCCCGAAGGCCATCATCATCCAGGCCGGAGACGGCGACGAGAACATCACGCTCTCCTCCGACCTGCCCGTGCCGGTCACCGTCGACGGCGGCCCCGGCAGCGACTGGATCCGCGGCGACGACGGCAACGACACGTTCTTCGGCGGCCCGGGCAACGACAAGCTCGAGGGCTCCAAGGGCAACGACGCGCTCGACGGCGGCGATGGCGACGACGAGCTGATCGGCTACTCCGGCGCCGACCACCTGCTGGGCGGCGCGGGCAACGACACGCTGCAGCCTGACGGCTACGAGGAGCCCGCCGCCGACGTCGTCGACGGAGGCCCGGGCATCGACACGATCGAGAGCGACTACTCCTCGCGCTTCCGCGACAGCGACCTGCCCCAAGGCCTGAGCTTCACGTTCGCCGGCGGCGCCGACGATGGCCGCCCCGGCGAAGGCGATGACATCGTCAACGTCGAGCGGCTCAAGCTCTCAGAGAGCGCCCGCTTCGTCGGCACCGACGGTCCCGACTACATCAAGATCGCCCAGGCCACCAACGCCGGCGAGCTGATCGGCAACGGCGGCGACGACGACCTCAACGGCGCCGACGGCCCCGAGAAGCTCGACGGCGGCCCCGGCAACGACCACCTCGACGGCGGCTTCGGCGACGACACGATCATCGGCGGCCCCGGCCAGGACAAGATCTCCGGCGACCTCGCGGCCGGCGACTGCGGCCCGTTGTGGTGCAAGTACCCCTACGGCAACGACGCCATCTACGCCCAGGACGGCGAGGTCGACTCGATCCTCTGCGGCTTCGGGACCGACACCGTCTACACCGACGCCGCTGATGTGGTCGACAAGGACTGTGAGAACGTCATCCGCGCCGGCGCGGCGGCGGCCGGGGCCTCGACGCCTGGTGGCAAGGCCACCAACAACAACGGCAAGGGCGCGGGCGCCACGGCCACGGTGGCCGGCCGGATCCGCCTCGCCACCGCGCTGAAGTCCGGCTTCACCATCAAGGTCAAGGGCGTCAAGCCCGGCACGACGGTGAAGCTCAGCGCCGCCCGCGCCGGCAAGGTCGTCGCCCGCGGCTCGGCCAAGACCACCAAGAACGGCACGGCCACGGTCAAGCTGAAGTTCACCACCAAGGCCAAGCGCGCCCTGCGCCACGCCAAGAGCGTCACGCTGAAGGTCAGCGGCGGCGGGGCGACGACGACGGTCGTCCTCAAGCGCCGCTAGTCATATCCCGTTGGGTGGTCGATGCAAGCGTCGGCCACCCAACCGCTCAGCGCCCGTTGCCGGCAGCCCGCTCCGAGATGAAGCCGACGAGATCGCCGAAGCGATCCTTGAGGAAGTGGTGCGTCGCCCCGGCCTGGGCGAACTCGCGCTCGGCGCCGGGCACGGCGGTGAAGGCGACGATTTCGACGTCGGTCAGCAGCGCCTTGAGCTCGCGCGTGGTGGTGACGCCGTCCATCCCGGGCATGTTCTGGTCGATCACCGCGAGATCCGGTGGATCGGCAGCCGCCAGCGCGAGCGCCTCTACGCCACCTGAGGCTTCCTGCATCAGCACGTCCACGCGATCGCCGAGCATCGCGCGCAGCAGCGCACGGATGTCGGGCGCGTCGTCGACGATGAGGACGCGCAGGGGTCGTTGATGTGGCACCGGGTCCACTGTCATGGTCATCGGCTCGTCGCGCGCAGTTCCTGAGCCGCCGGTACGCCACGCGACGATGCAACGGACGCTACACAGAGCGCCGCACCGGCGGGGCGCCGGATCTGCGCCGCTACCGTGGACCGCTGTTGCCATCGAAGCGAGGAGCCCGTCTGTGCCCGTCCGCGTAGGTGTCCAGGTCCAACCGCAGCACGCCGACTTCGAGGGCATGCGCCGCGCCTGGCGCGAGGCCGATGAGCTCGGCGTCGACACGATCTTCTGCTGGGATCACTTCTATCCGCTCTATGGCGAGCCGGATGGCAAGCACTTCGAGGCGCTGACCACGATGGCCTCGATGGCCGAGGTCACCGAGCGCGCCCAAATTGGCGCGTTGGTGATCTGCAACTCCTACCGCAACCCGGAACTGCTCGCCGACGCTCACCGCACGATCGACCACATCTCCGGCGGCCGCGTGATCCTCGGCATCGGCGCCGGCTGGTTTGAGAAGGACTACGACGAGTACGGCTACGAGTTCGGCGACGCCCCGGCCCGCCTGCGCGCGCTCAAGCGCGATCTGCCCCGGATCAGCGAGCGCCTCGGCAAGCTCAACCCGCCGCCGATGGGTGAGATGCCGATCCTGATCGGTGGCAGCGGTGAGAAGGTCACGCTCAAGCTGGTCGCCCAGCACGCCGACATGTGGCACGGCTTCGGTGATGCCGACAGGTTCAGGCAGAAGAACGAGATCCTGCTCGGCCACTGCGACGCCGTCGGGCGCAATCCGGGCGAGATCGAGCGCACCTGGGGCATTCAGGCCGACGCGCTCCAGGCCGCCGACGACCTCGTCGCGGCGGGCGTCGAGCACCTCATCGTCGGCATCGGCGGCGATGGCAGCGGCTACGACCTCGGCGCGGTCCGCGAGCTGGTCGCCTGGCGCGATCGGGCCAACGCGACGGCGTAGGCCATCGCCACAGCACTCAGCGGCGCGCGAGCACGTCAGGTCCAAGTGTGGCCGGCCTGGCGGCCACGACGCCTAACCGCGGACGAGCACGTCTGGCCCAAGCGTGGCGGGCGTCGCATGCCCGCTGAGCGCCAGCGTGAGGTCCAACTCGCCGAGCAGGGCGCGCAGGACCGAGCGCACGCCGTTCTCGCCGGCCAACGCCAGGCCCCAGAGGTACGGTCGGCCGATCAGCGTCGCGTCGGCGCCGAGCGCCAGGGCCTTGACGACATCGGCGCCGCCGCGGATGCCGCTGTCGAAGAGGATCGTCAAGTCGTCACCGACCGCGTCGACGACGTCGGGCAGCGCGTCGAGCGCCGCGATCGCGCCGTCGACCTGGCGGCCTCCGTGGTTGGACACCAAGATGCCATCGACGCCGCGCTCTCGCGCCTCGCGCGCATCGTCGGGATGGTTGACGCCCTTCAGGATCAGCGGCAGCTCGGTCAGCGCGCGCAGCTTGTCGATCCCCGCCCAGGTCGCGCTCGGGTTGCTGAACTGGCCGACGAAGTGGCCGACCGCTCCCTGCGGATCCTCCTCGGGCGTGCGCTCCAGCGCGGCGCGAAAGACCGGGTCGGCGAGGTAGTTGGCGATGCCGATCGACTTCAGGAACGGCAGGTAGGCGCCCTGAAGGTCACGCGGACGCCAGGCCAGCAGCGGCGTGTCGAGCGTGACGACGATCGCGCCGTAGCCGGCAGCCTCGGCGCGCCCGACGAAGCTCGCGGTCAAGTCGTCGTCCTTGGGCCAGTAGAGCTGAAACCAGCGCGGTGAGCCCGGACCTGCCGCGGTGCCGGCCTCGGCGATCTCCTCCAGCGTGAACGACGACGCGGTCGACGCCACCATCGGCACGCCCAGCGCTCCCGCAGCGCGGGCGACGGCCAGTTCACCCTCGGGATGGATGATCGACTGCACGCCGACCGGCCCGAGCAGGACCGGCGCCGGCATCGCGGTGCCCAGCACGGTCGTGCGCAGATCGCGCGCCGCGACGTCGCGCAGCATCCGCGGGACGATGCGCCAGCGCCGGAAGGCCTCGAGGTTCTCTCGCTGCGTGTCCTCGGAGCCCGAGCCGCCGAAGACGTAGCCGCGCGCGCCATCGTCGAGCTTGGCCGCCGCCGCGGCCTCTAGCGCCTCCCAGCCGACCGGCAGGTCCGGCAGCTGACCGGCAAGACCCCGCAGGTAGATCTCGTACTGGTAGTTGCCGAACGGCGTCGGCGCGGCATCGGGCGTCTGTTCGGTCATCGCCGCCGGAACCTACCGGCGGACCGGCAGACCGCAACTTCGCCGGGCTGATTGAGTCTCGATCCGAGATGCCGCGCCTCCGCCCTGCCGCCGTCGCCGTCCTGCTGTCCGCCGCGGCGCTCCCGACCGCTGCCACCCCCGCCGACGCCGCCTCGCGTGCGCCCAAGCTCGCGGGCGTCCGCTGCGTCCCCGCCACCGCGGCGTCGTGCAAGAAGGGCGTCGCCGTGCGCGTCGGCCGCCAGGTACAGCTGCGCGGTACGCGGCTGAAGCTCGGCCTGCGCGTCACGTTCCGATGGCCGCGTGGCGCGATCGCGACCAAGCTGCACCGGGGCGCGGCGGGCTGGGTGGCGCGCGTGCCGCCAGGGGTCCGGCCCGGCGCGGTCGCGGTGACGGCGCGCGACAAGGCCGGGCGCAAGTCCAACATCATCAAGATCACGATCCTCGCCGAGCCCAGGAAGATCGTCGCCCCCGCCTTGAGCGGCGACGGCTCGCTGCCGGCCGCCTTCCGCGGCAACGGCATGTGGATCTGGCAGCTGGAGAAGTCCGACGGCGGCAACGTCGACGCGATCGCCGCCCGCGCAGCCGCGGCGTCGGTCTCCACCGTCTTCGTCAAGGCCGGCGACGGCACCACGCCGTGGGATCAGTTCTCGCCGCTGCTGGTCGGCGCCCTGCACCAGCGCGGGTTGAAGGCCTGCGCCTGGCAGTTCGTCTACGGCAACAGCCCGACGAGCGAGGCGAGCGTCGCCGCCGCGGCCATCGCCGCCGGCGCCGACTGCTTCGTCATCGACGCCGAGGGCCAGTACGAGGGCAAGTACGCCGCGGCGCAGACCTACATGAACGCGCTGCGCGCCGCCGCCGGACCGACCTTCCCGATCGGCCTGACGTCGTTCCCCTATGTCGACTACCACCCGGGCCTGCCGTTCAGCGTGTTCCTGGGACCTGGCGGCGCGCAAGTCAACCTGCCGCAGGCCTACTGGAAGGACATCGGCGGGAGCGTCGACGCGATCAGCGCCCACACGCTGGCCCACAACCGCATCTACCAGGCGCCGATCGCGCCGCTCGGGCAGACCTACGACAACCCGCCGGCCGCCGATCTGCGCCGCTTCCGCCAGCTCTGGGCGGCCTACGGCACGCAGGGTCTCTCCTGGTGGAGCTGGCAGGCGACCGACGCCGCGCACTGGAGCGTGCTCAACGAGCCCGCACCGCCCGCAACCGTCGAGCCAGACCCCGGCTGGCCCGCGCTCGGCAAGGGCGCCAAGGGCGACGAGGTCATCTGGCTGCAAGAGCACCTGACGCAGAGTTACCCCACCGTCACGGTGAGCGGCAAGTTCGACACGGCGACCGGTGACGCGATCAAGGCGATCCAGACCGCCAACGGCATCGCGGTGACCGGGACGACCGACGCGTCGACCTGGGCCGCCGCGCTCGCGCTGCCCTACACGCCCGTCGACTGGACCGCGACCGCGGCGAAGGCGACGGCCAGCGCTGCACGCCGCCACCGCCCCGAGATCCCCCGCGGCGACTCCCCACACCGCTGACGCGCCCACCACCCGGCGTCGAGGGACGATTCGATCTCGCTCTACGAGATTCAATCGTCCCTCGACGCCCAAGCGGGGCGCGATTGGGGCAAGATGGTGGCCATGTCCGCTGTCTCGCCGACCTATCGCTTTGCCATGGCCGCGTGCTCGCCGGCCATCGGCTGGTGGGGACGCCTGGAGGTCTCCGGGTTCGACGCCCTGCCCACCGACGGACCGGTCCTCCTGGCCGGCAACCACGACAGCTACTGGGACCCGATCGCCATCGGCATCGCCGGCCTCCCCCGCCGTCAGATCTGCGCGCTGGCCAAGGCGTCGCTGTGGAAGCCGGGCCTCGGCCTGATCCTCGACGGCATGGGCCAGATCCCGATCGAGCGCGGCAAGGGCGACGTCTATGCGATGGACCGCGCAGTCGAGATGCTGCGCGCCGGCGCGTGCATCGGCGTCTTCCCCGAGGGCACGCGCTCCAAGGGCCGCGAGCTGCGGGCACGCAGCGGCTTCGGCCGCCTCGCTGACGCGGTGCCCGAGGCGCACATCGTCTCGTGCACCGTGACCGGCACGGTCGACCTGCCGAAGTTCCCGCGCAGCCGCCCGCACGTCCGCGTCCACTTCTTCGCGCCGAGCGGTGGGCAACGCCAACCGGGCGAGACGCCCACCGAGCTCTCGGCGCGCCTGCTGGCCGAGATCCGTGCCCAAGCGCCGCGCATGCCCACCGGTCGCAAGCCGCGGCCGGCCGCCGAGCAGGCCCCCGTCGGCTAGGCCGGGACCTTCTCGCGCTCGGGCGTCAGCGCCTTCGCGGCCTGGCGCTCGGGCGTGATCACGACGACGTCGTGAGCCAGCCCCAGCTTCGCCAACCCGCCGATCACGAGCGCCGACACGTCGATCTCCCACGGCTTGAGCCCGTGGCGCGCCGAGCGCGGGAAGGCATGGTGATTGTGATGCCAGGACTCGCCGAGCGACGGGATCGCGAGCCAGGCCACGTTGGTGGACTTGTCCTCGATGTCGAAGCGGCGTGAGCCGAAGTAGTGGCAGACCGAGTTGACCGACCACGTGATGTGGTGCACGAGGAAGATCCGGACCAGGCCGCCCCAGATGTAGCCGCGCAGCGCGCCCTGCCACGTGAAGCCGTGCAGGATGTAACCCAACACGGTGGGGATCAGCAGCGAGGCGATCACGTAGAGCGGGAAGCGCCTGCCGATGGCCTTCATCTTGGGATCCTCGTAGAGGTCCTTGGCGTACTTCTTCCAGTCAGCCTGGCCCTGGGTCTCCATCAGCCAGCCGGTGTGGGCGTGCCAGAGGCCGCGCAGGCCGCTGCCGTGGCCGACGTGCGGGCTGTGCGGGTCGCCCTCGACGTCGGTGTGCGCGTGGTGCTTGCGATGGTCGGCGACCCAGTCGAGGACCGAGCCCTGCACGCTCAGCTGACCGAGCGACGCGACGGTGCGCTCGAGCCACGGATCGACGCGGAAGGAGCGGTGCGTCAGCAGCCGGTGAAAGCCGACGGTCACCCCCATCGCGGTCGCGAAATACATCACGGCGAGGATCGCGAGGTCGATCGCGTCGACCCACGAGTTCCACAGCAGCACGATGGCCACCAGGACGCCCGCGAACGGCACGACGACCCCGGCGAGATTGGCGTAGCGCTCGACGCGGGTCATGTCTTGGACGATGGCGTCAAGCAGACGAGGCTTCTTGTGCCCAACGACGCGTGTGACACGACCGATCTTGTGCGCAAGCTACAAATCGTGACCGTCGCACATCTGCGTGCGAACGTCGCGCCACGCCGCGCCGCCCGGTAAACACCAGGGCACGTGCCCCGCCGTCGCCGTCGCCGCCGCTCGATGTTCGCCTCGGCGCCGCCGCGCCGCAGCGCGGGCGTCCCGTGGCTGGAGCCCGGCCATCGCGCCGGCGGCGGCCACCGTCGCCGAGCGCCGCGCCGGCGCCGCAGTCCGCTGGCGTACCTCGTCCCGCTGCTGCTGATCGCAATCGTCGGCGGTGCCGTCGCGCTGGTGGTCCGCCATAACCGCGAGGTCGACCGCCAGCGCGCCGACGCCGCGGCCTTCGCCAAGGCCTACACCGCACGCGACACCACCGCGATGTGGCGCGCGCTCGACCCCAAGAGCCAAGGGGCCTATCCGCGCGCCCGCTTCGCCGCGCTGATCAGGCGCGCCGACGATGCCGCGACGGTCAAGACCAAGCGGCTCGGCGCCACCTCCAAGCCCGAGAAGGGTGCCGTCACCGTGCCCGTCGCCGTACAGACGCGGCTCTTCGGGACGTTGCACGGGACGCTCAAGTTGTCGGTCAAGGACGGCGGCGTCGCCTGGACCCCGAGCCTGCGCCTGCCCGGCCTGCGCAAAGGCGAAGCGCCGAAGCGCCGCACGCTGCAGTCCGCGCGCCAGGCGACGGTCCTCACCCGCAACGGCAACGCGCTGCTCGACGATCCGACGCTCAACATCTTCGAGAAGGGCCTGCGCGCCCGCTACCGCGAGCGCCTCGCTGGAACCGCCGGTGCCGAGTTGCGCTACGGCACGCGCGTGATCGCCAAGGTCACGCCGCACGCCGGCCGCTCGGTGCACTCGACGCTGCGCCCCGGCCTGCAGCGGGTCGCGACCGCCGCGCTGGGCACGAGGCTCGGCGGCGTCGCGGTGGTCCGCCCGCGCACCGGCGACGTCCTCGCCCTCGCCGGCATCGCCGTCAGCGCGCCCCAGCCGCCGGGCTCGACGTTCAAGATCATCACCTTGTCGGCCGCGTTGGCCTCCGGCGCCGCGACACCGAACAGCAGCTATCCCGTCCGGACCTCGGCGACGCTCTCGGGCGTCAAGCTCGCCAACGCGAGCAACGAGTCCTGCGGCGGCAGCCTCGCGCAGTCCTTCGCCGACTCCTGCAACTCGGTCTTCGCCCCGCTGGGCGCCAAGGTCGGCGCCAAGAAGCTCGTCGCCCGCGCCGAGGCGTTCGGCTTCAACGAGACGCCGCGCGTCCCGGTCGCCAAGCCGAACACGATCTCCACGACCCTCCGCGACGCCATCGCCGTCGGCTCGGCGGCGATCGGCCAGGAGAAGGACCTCGCGACGCCACTCGGGATGGCCAGCGTGGCTGCCACGATCGGCGCCAAGGGCATGCGTGCCAAGCCGCGGGCGATCACCGAGGACCCCGTCATCCGCAACCGCGCCGTCAGCGCCAAGGTCGCCGGCCAGGTCCGCGACATGATGATCGGCGTGGTCCGCGGCGGCACCGGCACCGCCGCCGCGCTGCCCGGCGTCACGGTCGCCGGCAAGACCGGCACCGCCGAGCTGCGCTTCACCGGCAACGGCGGGGCAGACCCCAAGAACACCGACGCGTGGTTCGTCGCCTTCGCTCCTGCGGCCAACCCGCGGATCGCCGTCGGCGTGATGCTCGTCGGTGCCGGCGCGGGCGGCAAGGCGGCGGCACCCATCGCCAAACAGGTGCTCGCCGCCGCGCTCGCCTCGTCCTAGGAGCGGCTCAGCCGCCGACCGCCGGGACGATCGGCGTGCAGATCGTCGAGCTCGCGTGCGCTGGATCCAGCGCGTTGAGCACCTCGCGATCGACGATGTGGTCGTAGGGCATCGACAGGTGATCGCCGAGATCCAGAATGCATTTGTTCTGGATCGTGATGTTGGTGACGTTGGCGCCGGTCAGGAACGCCGAGGTGTAGGGCGTGACGACCTCGTCATAGCGCGACTGGATCACCGTGTACTTGACGCCGGGCACCGTGTCGCCGCCCGCGTTGAGGTTCGTCAAGAACGGTGAGCCGACCACCTGATCCGTGCAGGCCGGGCAGAGCGCGCCGACCAGCGGCAGCGCGCCCGGGAAGTAGCCGGCCAGCGTCGCCAAGCCGCTCAGCGTCGTGCCGTGGTTGGACGGCGCAAGGCCGATCAGCGCGTTGACCTTGGCCGCGCCGCCGAGGTTCTTGAGGTAGTAGCGCGGCATCATGCCGCCCTGCGACCAGCCGACGAGGTCGACCTTCGACGCGCCCGTGCTCGTCAGCACCGCGTCGACCTCGGTCTTCAGCTCGCTGGCCGACGCCGCGATCGGGCCGTAGCTGCCGATCTGGCCGGCGAAGAGGCCGCCGTAGTTGAAGGTGTAGACGCAGTAGCCGTTGTTCTTCAACAACGGCGAGAGCGCGTTCCAGCTCGTGATCTGGTTGGCGAACGTCCCGTTGACCAGCACGACCGGCCGCGGGTGCGCGGCCGATGGATGGCAGGACGCGTCGTTGGCGCCGGCCGGCGAGCCGCCGGGCTGCACCGCCGACGCGGCGATCGCCGTCGGGAAGTTGTAGATGACGGGCAGTGCTGCTTGGGCGCTCGCCGCCCCCGCGGCGACGAACGCCGCCGTGACGACCATCGCGGCCGCCAAACGCTGAACGCGCATAAGTGTTGTCTCCTCCTCCTGCCGCCGCCCCCGCTGGGCGGCGATCGACACGCCGCGACCCTCTCAGAAGGCCACACCAAACTGCAACCGGAATGGTCGCTTTGGCAGGGGTGACCTACCCAGCGGCGGCGACGATATGCACGGCCATCCCGAACGGGTCCGTGACGGCAAAGCCACCGGGCACGTCCCCGGAGTCGATCTCCGCGGCGCGCACGCGAGCACGCACCTCCTCGACCTCAGCGGGCGTCTCGAGCACGATCGTCCAGTGACGCAGGCCGACGATGCCCTCGGGCATCGGCGCCGCGCCCTCGCCACGCCAGGTGTTGAAGCCCAAGTGATGGTGGTAGCCGCCGGCCGAGACGAACGCGGCGGTGGGCATCTTCGCCCAGACCTCGAAGCCGAGCACGTCGCGGTAGAACGCGAGGCCGGCGGCGATGTCGCCGACGTGCAGGTGCACGTGGCCGACGCGCAGACCCGGGCGCACCTGCGGGCTGAGCTCCTCCCCGCCGACGGTCGCCAGCAGCGCGTCGAGGTCCAGCCGCTTCGGGCCGTCACCGGTGAACTCCTCCTCGGGCGTCGGCCACTGCTCACGCGGGCGGTCGGCGGCGAGCTCGATGCCGTTGCCGTCAAGGTCGGGCAAGTAGATCGCCTCGTGCGTCCCGTGGTCAGAAGCGCCCTGGATCGGCGCCTTGGCCGCGGCCAGCCGCAGCGCGGTCCGCGCCAGCTCCTCGCGGCTTCCGAAGAGCAAGGCGTAGTGGTAGAGCCCAGAGGTGCGGCCCGGTTGCCGGGCGGTGCTGTCCTCGTGCAGGACCAGCACCTCCTCGGTGCCGTCGCCTAGCGCGGCGGTGTCGACGTCGTGGCGGTGTACGCGCAGGCCCAGCGCAGACTGGTACCAGGCGACCGAGCGATCGAGGTCGGTGACGGTGAGGTGCACGGCGCCGAGGCGCAGCGTGGCAGGAAGCTCGCTGATGCCCTGGGCCGCGGGGCCGACGGTGACGGGCGTGAACGGATTTGTGGAGCTCATGGGGTCCTTGCGGTGTCGCGCCGAGAGCGCAAGACGGGCAATCGACGGTAGCGGCCCCGCTGCACGGCAAGCAGGAGCAGCCCGGCGACCAGGCCCCAGAACGGCGCGCTGATCCCCAGCGCCGTGACGCCTGACGCGCAGACCACGAACGTGATGATCGCGGGCTCTCGCTGCTGCTCGTCGTCGGTCGCGGCGCGCAGCGCGGCGCCGAGCGTGCCCAGCAGCGCCAGGCCTGCGACGGCCTCGATCAGCACCGGCGGTGAGGCCGCCAGCAGCGCGGTCGCCAGCCCGGCGGCAGGGCCGAGGACGAGGTAGACGGCGCCCGCGCTCACCGCCGCGATCCAGCGTCGCGACCGATCCGGTCCGGCCTCGGGGCCAGCGGCCAGCGCCGCGGTGATCGCCGCGAGGTTGATGCCGTGGCCACCCATCGGTGCGCCGACGACGGTCGCCGCGCCGGTCGTGACCAGGACCGGCCGCATCGGCGCCGCGTAGCCGTGCGCGGCGAGCACGCTCATGCCCGCAACGTTCTGCGACACCATCGTGACGATGAAGAGCGGCAGGCCGACGCCGAGCAGCGTGCCAAGATGGAGCGTGGGCGTCACGAACGTCAGCTGCGGCAGCAGGTGCGCCGACGGACCGCCGGCGACCGGATCGATCGCCACCGCGATCGCCGCCGCGGCCAGCGCGCCCGGCACCGCCCAGCGCCGCGCAACGCGCCACAGCACCAGCCAGACGACGACGGTCGGGATCCCGAGCTTGGGGACCTCGACGACCGCGTGGACCGGCTGCAGGCAGATCGGCAGCAGGACGCCCGCCATCAGCCCGCTGGCGATCGGCCCGGGGATCGCGACGATCGCCCGCGTCAGCGGACGCCACAGGCCTGCGACGACGATCAGGACGCCGGCCAGCACAAACGCCCCGAGCGCAGCCGGGTAGCCGCCGCTCACCGG
Source organism: Baekduia sp. (assembly GCF_035996765.1). Classification (NCBI taxonomy): domain Bacteria; kingdom Bacillati; phylum Actinomycetota; class Thermoleophilia; order Solirubrobacterales; family Baekduiaceae; genus Baekduia; species Baekduia sp. Next base: position 20,494 of record NZ_DASYJG010000075.1, on the reverse strand, counting down.
ACCGGCGGCGACCAGCAGCGCGGCGCCCGGCGTCGACCACGCCATGCTCAGCGGCATCTTGTAGTGGAAGGAGAGCGCGATGCCGGTCACGCCCATGGCGACCGACAGCACCAACAACCCCGACGACGCCTGGGCGTTGCTGGCCCCGACCGCATGCAGGCCTGCCAAGACGATCGCAAACGAGCCGGCGAAGCCGACCAGCGCGGCGACGATGCCGGCGACGACAGGCTGTGAGCGGGCGCTGCTCACTCCGCACCCGCGCCCGGATAGATCATCCAGCACAACGTCCGCGTGTCGCGCAGCGCGACGTAGTGGTGGGCGACGTCGGCGGTGAACCAGACCGCGTCGCCCGGGCCGAGCTCGACCTCCTGGTCATACGGGCCGACGCGCACGCGGCCCTTGACGCAGAAGATCAGCTCCTCGGTGCCCGGCAGGTGGCCGTCGGTCGCCTGGTCGACGCCGCGCGGCAGCTCGATGTCGAAGAGCTCGGCGCGGTGCTCCTGCGCGGCGGCGTGCAACAGCCAGGCGCCCATCCCGGATTCGGAGCTCAGCGGCTCGCCGGAGCGGGCGCGGATGGCCCGGACCCGTGGGCGCCGGGACGGCGGGCTCAGGACCGCGCCCAGCGGGACCTTCAGCGCGCGCGAGACCCGCCAGAGCGTCTCGACCGACGGGTTGCCGTCACCACGCTCGATCCGGGCGAGGATCGTCTTGGACAGCCCGGACGCCCGTGCAAGGTCGCCGAGCGACCAGCGCTGCCCGAGCCGCAGCTCACGCACGGCGCTGCCAATCCGGTCAGCGAGAGCGTCGAGGTCATCGTCGAGCGGTGGGTCGGCGGTGGCATCCATAGTGGTCGATCGGAAACTCTAATGCACCCGGCTCGTGTTCGGTGACGAGTCCGGCCCCGCATGGCAGTGTTGGCGCCCTATGAGCATCTCCCCTGCCCTGCTCCCCGGCCGCTTCGAAGCGTGGGCCGGCGGCTATCTCGCTCGCGCGCTTGTCGCGCTACCCACCCCGATCGTCCGGCGCCTGGCCGGCGCCGTGCCGCCCGAGGCAGCGGGCCTCCATCCCGAGGCGCTGTTGCTCGGCAAGCTCGCGGAGATCGGGCGCGACCCGATGAGCGATGCGCAGCCGGTCGCCGAGCAGCGGCGGCGCCTGGCGCTGACGGCACGGCCAATGGCCATCCGCCCGAAGCTGCCGCTGACGGTCAGCGATCTGCGCGCGGGCGAGATCCCCGTGCGCCTCTACGCCCCGCACGCCGCGCCGACGCCCGGCCCCTTGTTGGTGTACTTCCACGGCGGCGGCTGGGTCCAGGGCTCGGTTGAGACCCACGACGCGAGCTGCCGCCTGCTCGCGCACCTCAGCGGCGTCCGTGTGCTGTCGGTGGATTACCGGCTAGCGCCCGAACATCCCTATCCGGCAGCAGTCGAGGACGCGGTGGCGGCCTACGCCTGGGCGGCCGACCATGCCGACCGGCTCGGCGCCGACCCGACGCGGCTGGCGGTCGGTGGCGACAGCGCGGGCGGCAACCTGGCGGCCGTCGTCGCGCTCGCGGCGCGCGACGACGAGCGGCTGCCCGACGTGGCCTTCCAGCTTCTGCTCTACCCGGTGACCGACGTCACGACCAAGACGGAGTCCTACGCGCGCTGTTCCAGCGGCTACCTGCTGACCGAGTCCGGAATGGACTGGTTCATCTCCAAGTACCTGCCGGATCCGGCGCGCCGCGCCGAGCCGCAGGCCTCGCCGTTGCACGCGCCGCAGCTGGCCGGGCTGCCGCCTGCCTATGTGGCGACCTGCATCCCCGACGTCCTGCGCGACGAGGGCGAGGCCTACGCGGCGCGGCTGCGGGAGGCCGGCGTCGCCGTGGCGACCCAGTGCCACGACCAGATCCACGGCTTCTTCAACACCACCGCGGCGCGCAGCAGCCGCGCGGCCTTCGGGCAGATCGCCGGCGCGCTGCGCCAGGGCCTGGCGTCACCATCGCGGTAGGCAATCGGCGCCGGCCCGTCGTCCGCTGCCGGTACCCTGAGCGCAAGAGATGTCTGCCCGTCCGACCTCACGCGTGAAGCCCGCGACGCCCGATCAGGTGCCGTGCATGGAGCTGACCGAGGGCGAGGCGCGCTACCTGCTCGCGCTGCGCGATCTCAACTCGGCCGGTGCGCCGCCATCGCAGGCGGGGGTCGCACGCAAGGTCGGGGTCTCGCACCCCACGGCCCTGGAGATGATCCGCCGTCTCCGCGCGCTCGACCTCGTCGCGCCCGACGCGCTGACGCTGACCGCCAACGGCACCAGCGCCGCGCTCGTGCTGAGCTCCCGCCGCCACGCTGCCCGTGTCCTCGCCCACGAGGTCCTCGGGCTCGACGACGAGCAGGCCGACGCCGAGGCCGAGGCGCTGGCGACCAGCCTCTCACCAGTTCTCGCCCGGCGCCTCGTCGCCTGGCGCACGCGGCGCGACACCGAGTAGCACCTCGCCAGCCGACCGTGCGCTCGACGCGCCGCCGGTCTAGATGAGATCGATTCTTGCTTATACTGGCGCGCTCGTGCCCGCCCCGTTCGACCTTCCGTTCGTCCAGCGCGCCGTCGTCGAGATCGCGCTGCTCGCCGTCGGCTCGGGGATCCTGGGGACGTGGATCGTGCTACGCGGGCTGAGCTTCTACGCCCACGCCGTCGGCACGGCGGCCTTCCCGGGCTTGGTCCTCGCCGATGGCCTGGGCTTCTCGCCGCTGCTCGGGGCGCTGGCGACGGCGGGCATCGTGGCGATCGGTGTCGCCGCGATCGCCAACCGCGGTCGCGCGGAGTACGACTCGGCCACGGCGCTCGTATTGGTCGGCGCGCTCGCTGCGGGGGTGATCCTCGCCAGCGACGTCTTTCACTCGCAAGGCAGCGTGGAACGGCTGCTGTTCGGCAGCCTGCTGCTGATCGACCGCACCGACCAGCTCGTTGCCGCGGCCGTCGGCGTGGCCGTCGTGATCGTCAGCGCGGTGCTCGGCCGGCGCTGGCTGGCGGCGGGCTTTGATCGCGACAGCGCCCGCGCGTTGGGTGCGCGGTCGCCGCTGCCCGATCTGCTGCTGCTCGCGCTCGTGGCCGCCTCGGCGGTCGCCGCGCTGGATGCGATCGGCGCGTTGCTCTCCACCGCCCTGCTCGTCGTTCCCGCCGCGACGACCCGCCTGTTGATCGACCGGCTGCGCACCTGGCAGCTGGCGACGGTGGCGCTGGTGATGGTCGAGGGCATCATCGGGCTGTGGCTGTCGGTGCAGACCAACGCGCCGCCGGGTGCGACGATCGCCGTCGTCGGCGGTGCGGTGTTCGCGCTGGTCGCGCTTGGTCGCGCGGGCCGGACGCGCTTGATTGCGCGCGGAGTCACCGCATGAGCGACACGCCGCGGCTTACCGCTTGTGGTCCGGTCGCGCGCGAGGCGACCGCATGAGCGACGCGCCGCTGCTCGCGGCCGACGGCCTCGCCGCCGGCTATGGCGGCCCGCCCGTCCTGCGCGACGTCAGCTTCGGCGCGCACGCCGGCCAGCGCGTCGCGGTGCTCGGCCCCAACGGCGGCGGCAAGACGACGCTCTTTCGTGCGCTGCTCGGAGAGCTGCGCCCCTCGGCCGGCACGCTGACCCGCCCGCCGCGGCTCGGCGTCGTCCCCCAGACCGAGCGCTCGCGCCTGGACTTCCCGGTGAGCGCGCTGGACGTCGCGCTGATGGGCACGCTCTCGACGCTGCCGTGGTGGCGGCGGCCCGGCCGCGCCGACCGCCAGCGGGCGCGCGCCGCGCTGGCCGACGTCGGCCTCGTCGACCGCGCCGACCACACCTTCGGCGACCTCAGCGGCGGCCAGCGCCAGCGGGTCCTGGTCGCTCGTGCGCTCGTGCAGGACGCGCCGGTGCTGCTGCTCGACGAGCCCTACGTCGGCCTCGACACGCCGAGCGTCGCGCTGCTCGACGATCTCTTGGGAGGGCTCGCCGCGCAGGGACGCACGCTGCTCATCGCCACCCACGACGTCGACCAGGCGCGCGGCTGGGAGCGCGTGCTCTGCCTCAACCGCCGTCAGATCGCCTTCGGGGCACCGGCCGACGTCCTGACGCGGGAGACGCTCGAGGCGACCTACGGCGCCGAGATCGTCGAGCTGCCCGGCGAGCGCTGCGTGCTGCCGGCGCACCATCACGAGCACGGCCACGACCACGACGCCGCGTGATCCTCGCGACCGTCTGGCACAGCCTGATCGCACCCTGGGAGCAAGGGATCGACCGCCGCGCGCTGTTCGAGGTGATCCTGCTCGGGCTGACCGGTGGGACGCTCGGCTGCTGGATCATCTTCTACAACTTGAGCTACTCCACCGAGTCGCTCGCCCACGCGCTGCTGCCGGGCCTGGTGCTCGCGGCGCTGGCCGGGATCCCGATCATCCTGGGCGGCGCCGTGGGCTTGGCGGTCGCGGCGCTGGCGATCGCGGCAGCCGCCCGGACCCCGGCGGTCGGGCGCGACACGGCGGTCGCGGTGGTGGTCACGGGGCTGCTCGGGCTCGGGGCGCTGCTGGCGCTGTCGCCCGACACGCCGGCGGGTCTCGGAGAGCTGCTGTTCGGCGATGTGCTCGGGGTGAGCGATACGGATCTGGCGCTGGCGGGTGGATTGGCGGTCGCGGTGCTGGCCGCGCTGGCGCTGCTGCACGGCCGGCTGCTGCTCGTGGGCTTTGACCGTATTAACGCTGCGGCGTTGGGCGTGCGACCGGGCGTCGTGGACGTCGCGCTGCTGCTGCTGATCGCCGCGGCGCTGCTGGTCGCCGTGCAGGGGCTCGGCAACCTGCTCGTCGTCGCGGTGCTCGTCGGGCCGGCCGCGTGTGCTCGCGCGGTGACGCGACGCATGTCCACCATGATGGCCATCGCCGCGGGCGTCGCCGTCGCCGCGGGGTGTGGTGGGTTGTACTTGTCCTACTACGCCGAGACGGCGGCTGGGGCGTCGATTGCCGCGGTGATCGTGGGGGCTTATGTGGTGGCTCTGGGTGTTGGGGCGGCGGAGCGCCGGGTGCGGGCTGCGTAGGCCTGGGCTTTGGTGGCGCTCAGCGCAGACGCTTGTCGGAGTGCGCTGCGTGATCCGTTGGCATCGAGGGGAGTGAGCGGGGTTGGCCGTGCGCCGCGCCCGGGGTCGTCCGCGGGCGCCTGGGCGGCCGATCGAGGCCCGAGGTGCCGGCACCGTCGGGTCCGGGTCGTTCTGACCCCGATACGTGGGGCCAGAACGCCCCGGACCTCAAGCGCCTCGGCCGATGGCACTTCGGCGCGAGCCTCGTCTCGTCGACATCGATCGCACCGAGACGTTGCATCTCAACGTCTAGGTGCGATCGAGTGACGTTCGGTGCCGAATCGTCCGCCCGGGCGCCCGCGGACGACACCGGGCGTCGCGAAGCTCCGGCCTCGCTCACTCCTTCGATGCCGACGGACCACACAGCGCACCCGACCCAACGCTCCGAACTGAACGCCACCGACGCCCAGTCCCGACCCAGCGAACCCCTACCCCGCGCACTCCCCACACGCCCCGTGGAGCACCACATCATGCTCGGCCACCGTGAACGTCACCCGCCGCGCCAACCGCTGGATCGCGCGCTCCAACGCAGGATCCTCGAACGGGATCACCGTCCCACACGCATCGCAGACCATGTGATGGTGATGGCCTTCCTCGCGCGCTGCCTCAAAGCGCGCCAGCCCCTGGCCCACCTCAACCCGCGTCACCAACTTGAGCCCCTCAAGCTCCTCGAGGATGCGGTAGATCGACGCCCGCGCCACCGGCCGGGCGACACCGCCACCTCCGCGTAGCGCCTCCTCGATCTCGGCGGCCGACAGGGCGCAGTGCTGGGCGTCAAGCAGGCCGATCAGCGACGCCCGCGCGCCGCCGCGGCGGTAGCCGGCGTCCGCCAGCGCCTCGGTCGCGCGGACTGCCCAGCCTTCGGTGGCCGCGTGGTCATGGCCGTGCTTGGTGGGACCCATTCCCACCAAGGGTATCGACGGGCGCTCAGGTCGAACCCGACAGCCCGACGGTCGAGACGACCGTCGCGACCGCGAACACCGCGACCGTGATCCGCCGCAGCCGCTCCGGGGTCAGGAAGCTCCAGCCCCGCGTCTGCAGCCAGCTGCGCACTCCGCTGGCCCCCGCCATCGCCGTCATCGCACAGCCCGCGCACATGCGGCGGATCCTAGCCGCCGCATGTGCACGCCACCATGATGCTCGTGTTAGGTCGCGAGCTTGGCCGCGACCTGCGAGAGCGGCTCGGCCAGCGCGTTGACGAGCTGGCTCAGCTGGCGGCGCTGGGCCTTGTCGATCGTGTCGTAGGACGGGTACTGACCGTTCTGCTTGAGCTTGGCGAGCGCCGCGTTGACCGCGTCGAAGCGGCCGGCGATCGTCGTCGCCAGCTGCGCGTCGGTCTTGCGCAGCGCCGGGGCCAGCAGGCCGAACGCGGTCTCGGAGCCCTCGACGTTGGCCTCGAAGTCCGAGAGGTCGGTGTGCGAGTAGCGGTCCTCTTCGCCGGTGATCTTCGAGGCGGAGACCTCGTCGAGCAGGCCGTTGGCGCCGTTGGCGAGCTCCTCGGGTTGGTAGGTCAGACCCTTGGTCTTGGTCTGCAGGCGCTTGACGTCGACCAGCAGCTTGTCGGCGATCGGCTCCAGGCCCTTGGTGCTGTTCTTGACCCAGAGGCCCTGCTCGAGCTTGTGGAAGCCCGTCCAGGGCGTGCCCTTCTCGACGTCGTTGACCCGCGCGTCGATCTCAGGGTCGAGGTTGCCGAAGGACTCGGCGACGGGCTCGATCGTCTCGTACGGTGCGCGAGCACCGGCGAACTGCGCCTTGGCCGCAGCGACGTCACCGGACTTGATCGCGGCGACGAACTTCCCGGTGCGGTCGACGAGGACCACCGACTTGCTCTCGACGTAGCTGCGGTAGGACTCGGTGGCCGAGCCGAGCAGCGCGGCGGTCGCGCCGCCGGAGGTGACGGCCGTGCCGCCGACGTTCAGGACGCCCGTGGCCGCGGTCTTGCCACCGGGGCAGGAGATCGAGTATTGGCCGGGCTTCAAGTTGATGGTGAACGTGCCCGACAGTCCGGCGACCAAGTTCTCCTTCTCACCCAGGATGCGGGAGCCGGAAAGGACCTCGAACTCGCTGACGCGCCCGGTCCCGCCGTTGGTCACCTTGAACTCGGTGGGCCCGGCGTCGAGCTTGAGCGCAGCGGGCTCGCAGCCCGCGTCGGTCAGCTTGACCGCAACCTGCTTGGCGCCAGCAGCGCCGGAGCTCTTGTTGTCGTCCGAGCCACACGCAACCAGCAACAGGGCTGCTGAGGTGACGACAACGGCCGCGACGGCGGCGTTCTTCATGCTTTGCTCCTTGGAGGGCTTCTTGCGTGCCGGCATCAAGATGTAGATGACGGCGGGAATCGCGTAGACGAGATAGCCGATGACCTCGATGGTCGTCGGGGTGGGCTGGAGGCCGAGCATGCCCGTGAGCAGCGCGGCGGTCCATGTGCCCGGAACGACCAGCCAGGTGAGGTCCAACGCCTGGCCCTGGCCGAAGTTGACCCAGCCCGCTTCATGGGCGGTGTGCAGCGTGCTGGCGACCAGCCCGGCGGCGACGAGCGCCAGCACAAGGCCGGTGAGGCGGAAGAACCGCTGGAGGTTGAGCTTGACGCCACCGCGGTAGATGGCGAAGCCGATGACGATCGCCGCGAGGATGCCGAGGATCGCGCCGATGCCGGCCGACCCGGGGTTCTCGGAGTTCTGGAAGACGGCAAGCAGGAAGACCGCGGTCTCCAGGCCCTCCCGGAAGACCGCGAAGAAGGCCATGCCGACGAGGGCCTTGACCGAGCCTTCCTTCAGCGCGCTGGCCGTGCTCTCACGCAGGTGTCCGGCGAGGCCGGCGGCATGCCGGCGCATCCAGACCACCATGAACGTGACGATGCTAACGGCGATCGCGCCGATGACCGTCTCCAGGCCCTCCTGCTCACGCTGTGGCAGCTCCTGGTCGATGATCTGCAGCAGGACGCCGACCGCCAGGCAGATCGCCGCAGCGGCCAGCACGCCCGCCCAGACCCAGCGCAGAGCGTCGGTGCGGCCCTCCTGGCGCAGGAAGGTGGCGATGATCGAGACGATGAGCGCGGCCTCGATCCCCTCGCGCAGGCCGATGACGAACGTCGGAAGCATGCGCGCATCTTAGGCGACCCTAAGCGCTCATGTCGGGTTCCCTAATTCGGGTTCCCTCATTCGGGCGCGGAGACGTGCTTCTCCTCGTCGCGAGATTCGCCCGACAGGCTGTCCTTGAACTCGCGCATCCCCTTGCCCAGCGACTTGCCGGCCTCCGGGAGCTTCTTGGGTCCGAGCACGACCAGCGCGATGACGAGGATGACGAGCATTTCGGGGAAGCCGATGGGCACGAGGCCCTCCTAGCGGTTGGGTTCAGGAGGGTCTGCGCGGCGGGCGAGCGATCGGATCAGCGATAGGTTCCGGCGATGTCCGAACCCACCCTGTCCCCCGTTCTCGACGCCTTCCGCCTGGACGGCAAGGTCGCCGTCGTCACCGGCGCCTCGTCGGGTCTCGGCGTCGCGTTTGCCCGCGCGCTGGCCGAGGCCGGCGCCGACGTCGCCCTCGGCGCGCGCCGCGTCGATCGTCTGCAGGAGACCAAGGCGCTCGTGGAGGCGACGGGCCGCCGGGCGATCACGGTCGCGACCGACGTCGCCAAGCCCGAGGACTGCACCGCGCTGATCGAGGCCGCAGTGCGCGAGCTGGGCCACGTCGACATCCTGGTCAACAACGCCGGCGTCGGCACCGCGGTCCCCGCGACACGTGAGGCGCCCGAGCAGTTTCGCTCGGTCATCGACATCAACCTCAACGGCGCCTACTGGATGGCCCAGGCCGCCGGCCGGGTGATGCAGGCCGGGAGCAGCATCATCAACATCTCCAGCGTGCTGGGGCTGACCACCGCCGGGCTCCCGCAGGCGGCCTACGCGGCGAGCAAGGCCGGCCTCAACGGGTTGACGCGCGACCTCGCCCAGCAGTGGACGGGCCGCAAGGGCATCCGCGTAAACGCGATAGCACCGGGCTTCTTTGCCTCCGAGATGACCGACCAGTACCCGCCGGAGTACCTGGAGATGATGAAGTTCCGGATCCCCGCCGGGCGCACGGGCGATCCACGCGAGCTGGCGGCGACCGTCGTCTTCCTCGCCGGACCGGGCGCCGGCTACATCACCGGGCAGGTGCTCCCGGTCGACGGCGGGATGACGATCACCTAAGCGGAAGGCACCCAGCCCGTCGGGAACGCGCCGGCGGGCACGAGGCCCGGCCGGTCGTCGAACCACTTGCGGGCGACCTGCTCGGCCGGACGGCCCTCGATGAGCGGCCGCAGGTCGCCGACCGTCAGCAGCACCGAGAGCGTCGCGCCGATCTGCAGGTCGGCCGCGTTGGGCGCCTCACCGGCCAGGATGCCCTCGGCGACGTAGGCGTCGATGCGGTCGAGCATGGCGGGCAGGGCCGCGAGGTCCTCGGCCAGCCGGACCGCGGTGATGTTGTGGTACTTCCACGCGCCGCGGACGAAGCGCATGGCGAAGTCGGTTCCGGCGGGGTCCAGCGCGCTGCCGCCGGCGACCATGGTCCCCATCGACTCGGGCCGGAAGTGAAGCGCGCCCCACGGCAGCCGGCGGCCGAGATCCTGCAGCACGTCGTCGCCCCACCGCTCGGCCGCAGGCACGGCGTCGCCGAGGTCAGACGGGTAGAGCGCCGGCTCGGGCACGAGCTGCTCGAGGCGCTCGAGGATCGCGATCGAGCCATGGACGGGCTCATCGTCGAACATCGCTCCCGGGACGGTGTGCCGGCCCTCACCGTAGAGCCGCTGCATCTCCTCGATGTGCGCCCCGGCCTTCAGCTCCACGCGCTCGTACTCCAGGCCCTTGACCTTCAGGGCGGCCTCGACCGTCGCGCACGGGTGTGACGGCGGCAGGAGGTGGACGGTGATGCGCGGCTGCTCGGACATCCGCGCATCTTATGCGTGCGGATCTAGAGCAGGGCAGGATCCGGATCGTGCAGCAGGAAGCCCGCCGCGTCGAGGATGCCGCGGGCGTCCAGACGCGAGAGCCGTGCGACGAGCTCGCCGTCGGCGCTCTCCCACGCGGCGACCGTCGCGGTCTCGTCCAGCGGCTTGAGCCCCGCCTCGGCAGGATCGTCCAGCGCCTGGCGAAACCAGGCGAGGTCGTCGGAGATGCGCCGCGGCCGGTCGCCCTCGGGGCTCCACGGATCCTCCTCCGCGCGACGCTCCGGAACACCGGGCGGACGGGTCAGGGCAACGCCCAACGCGCCCATCCAATCGGGCTGCGGCTGCACCAATTCCAGGATGGCCATGCAGACATGGTGCCCGATGCCACGAAATCCTGACCTGTGAAGGCGATCCGGCACGGGCGGAGTCGCCTTGCGATCACCCCGCGACGGCGCCGATGGCTTCCACGGCGAGCGCGTACTGACGCTCGGTGATGCGGATGTGGGACTGCTGGCTCATCGAGCGCGCAGCCACCCCGATCGCCTCGATCGGCGGTGCGTTCTCCAGGTGCGGCACGACGACCAGCGGCTCGATGCCCACCGCCCAGGGCCACCGGGCCGACCCGTTGTCCTGCGCCGGCTCGCTCGTGACCTCGACGATCCCGAAGACGCGCTTCCAGACCGAGGCGTAGAGGACGAGCCGATCGCCCTCGACCATCCGTGGGCGCCGGGGAAAGCCGGTCCGCGTCAGGCGCATGGGCGCCCGCTCGTCGACGAGCCACGCTTCCGACAGCGGCCCACGAGCGTGGCCGACGGCCTTGAGCCAGTACTGGGCGGGCGTGGCCGGCACCGGACGGCGCTAGGCGATGGTCTGCAGCTGCTTCGGCAGGCCGGTCAGGACCTCGCAGCCGTCGTCGGTGACGACGGCCAGGTCCTCGATCCGGACGCCGACCGCGCCGGGCACGTAGACGCCCGGCTCGACCGTCACGACCTGGCCGGTGGCCAGCGTCGAGTCCGAGCGCTGCGACAGGCGCGGGCCCTCGTGGACCTCGGCCCCGACGCCGTGGCCGAGGCCATGGCCGAAGTGCTCGCCGTGGCCGGCGGCGGTGATGATCTCGCGGGCGACAGCGTCGACCTCGCGCCCGCCGGCGCCGGCGCGCACCGCGGCCAGCGAGGTCTCCTGGGCGCGCAGCACCAACTCATAGATCTCGCGGTCGCGTGGATCCAGCTCGCCGGTCGCGTAGGTGCGCGTGCAGTCGGAGGCGTAGCCGTCGAGCTGGGCGCCCCAGTCGATGGTGACCAGCGTGCCGGCCGGGATCGCGACGTCCCGCGGGACCGCGTGCGGGAGCGCGCTGTGCTCACCGGAAGCGACGATCGGAGGAAACGACGCGGCCTCAGCGCCGGCCTTGCGCATCGTGACCTCGATGTCGAGGGCGACGTCGCGCTCGGTACGGCCGACCAGGCCGCGGCCCAGGACCTCGGTCAGCGCAGCGTCGGCAAGCTTGGCCGCGGCACGGATCTTGTCCAGCTCGCCGGCGTCCTTGACCGCGCGCAGCCGCTCGACGAGACCGCCGGCGGCGACGAGCTCGACATTGTTGGCCAGGCGGGCGGCCAGCGTGCCGTGGTCCTTGACCGACAGCGACGCGTCGTCGAAGCCGAGCCGGATCGTGCGGTCATCGCCCGCGCCGGCCAGGGCGGCGGCCGCCGCGGGCAGGATCTCGACGGCGATCTCGCGCCGCCAGCCGTCGTCGAGCTGCTCGGCCGCCTGGGTCAGGTAGCGGAAGTCGGTGAGGAAGAGGCGCTGGGGATGGGCGCGATCGGCGTAGACGAGCGCCAAGCCGTTGGAGCCAGTGAAGCCCGTCAGCCAGCGCACGTTGACGAGGTTGGTGACCAGCAGCGCGTGGAGGTCGCGCTTGGCGAGCAGGTCGCCGAGACGGTCGGCGCGTTGGGTGGGCGTGCTCACAGGTCCAGCTCCTCCTTCAGGCGGATCAGCGCGGTGCGGTAACCGTCGACGCCCTCGCCTTTGACGGTCGCGACGCAGAGGTCGCGGATGACGGAGACGCGACGAAACTCCTCGCGCGCGTCGACGTCGGAGAGGTGGACCTCGACGGCGGGCAGCGCGGCGATCTCCAGCGCGTCACGGATCGCCCACGAGTAGTGCGTCCAGGCGCCCGGGTTGATGATGATCCCGTCGGCCAGCCCCTCGACGCGGTGCAGATGCCCGACGAGCTCGCCCTCGTGGTTGGTCTGGAAGAAGCGCGGCTCCAGTTCGAGCTCGTGCGCAAAAGCGCCGATCTGCTGCTCGAGCTGATCGAAGGTCAGCGAGCCGTAGTGCGAGACCGGCCGGCGCCCGAGCATGTCCAGGTTGACGCCGTGCAGGATGTCCACGCGGTTGCGCGAGTTCACGAGGCGACTGCTCGCATGACGCTGGATCCGTTCGCGGCCCAGTTTTGGGTCGTCATGCGACCAACTCTCGCACGGCCAGCGCCACGTCGTCGTCGGCGACATCTTGTCCATGGACAACGTCACCGGCTTCGCGGACGAGCACGAACGGCGTGCGCGCGGTCGTCGTGCGCTTCTTGTCCAGCCGGGTCGCGGCGACGATCGCCTCGGGGTCGACGTCGTGGCCCTCCAGGCGCGTCGGCAGGCCGGCGTCGGCCAGCAGCGTCTCGACCTGGCCGCGCAGGTCCGACAGCCCGCTGAGGCGCAGCGCGGCGAGCAGACCGAGGCCGACGGCCTCGCCGTGGCGCAGCGTGCCGTAGCCGAGCGAGACCTCCAGCGCGTGGCCGACGGTGTGGCCGAGGTTGAGGACCTGCCGGCGGCCGCCGTCGCGCTCGTCGGCGGCGACGACCGCAAGCTTGGTGCGCGCGCAGGCGAGGATGACGTCGTCGTCGACCGCACCGCCGGCGGCGATCGTCTCCCACAGCGGCCCGCCGGCGATCAGCGCGGTCTTGACGACCTCGGCATAGCCGGCGGCGTGCTCCTCGAGCGGGAGCGTGGCCAAGGTGGTGGTGTCGGCCAGCACCGCGGCCGGCTGGTGGTAGGCGCCGACGTAGTTCTTGGCCTCGGGCAGGTCGACGCCGGTCTTGCCGCCGTAGGCCGAGTCGACCTGCGAGACGATCGTCGTCGGCGCCTGCACGATCGGGATGCCGCGCTGGAAGGTCGCCGCGCAGAAGCCCGCAAGGTCCCCCACCACGCCGCCCCCCAGTGCGATCAGGTGATCTGCGCGGGTCACGCCCTGGGCGACCAGCGCGTGCCAGACGCGCTCGGCCGTCGCCAGCGTCTTGTGCCCCTCGCCGGGCGGGATCTCGACCAGGCCAGACAGCGACGCGCTCAGCGACGCGCCGAGGTGATGCTCGGCGACCGCACTGTCGGTCACGCAGAAGCTCCGGCCCTCCAGACCGGGAAGCGCGCCCGCCAGCGCCAGCACGCCGCGCCCGACGAAGACCGGGTACTCGCCCGAGGCGGCCGAGGCCCAGACCAGCCGCGTCCCCTCAGCCGCGTCGGCCAGCGTGCGCAGCGCACCGTCGGCGCGCACGATCACGCCCGTGTCGCCCTGGGGCAGGTGCGCGCCGGCCAGCGACTCGTAGAGCGCCTGGCGCTCGGCGTGCAGCGCGGCGAACGCGTCGCGATCGCGGGCCAGCGGGCGGTCACGACCCGCCGCACGTGACCAGGCGACATCGAGCGGCACGTCGAGCAGCACGGTCGTGTGGCCGGCCAGCGCCGCCTGCACGCGAGGGGCGAGCACCGAGCCGCCGCCGAGCGAGACGACGGCGTCCTCGCCTTGGGCGCCGTCGAGCACGCCGAGCACGACCTCCTCCTCGGCCGCACGGAACGCCGCCTCGCCTTCGCCGGCGAAGACCTCCGGGATCGTCTTGCCGAAGCGGGTGACCAGCAGCGCGTCCGTGTCGACGTGTCGCACGCCGCGCGCGTCGGCCAACTCACGGGCGAGGGTGGTCTTCCCCGCGCCCATGAAGCCGATGACGACGGTCAGCCGCGCCACGCGATCCGTTCGACGTATCGGTCGACGGCGTCGCGCACATCGTCGATGTGATCGCCGCCGAACTTGCGCCGGTAGGCGTCGGCCATCACGTAGGCCAACATCGCCTCGCCGACGACGCCGGCCGCGGGAACGACGCAGGAGTCGGTGCGCTCACGCAGCGCCTGGGCCGGCTCATGCGACGCGATGTCCACCGACCGCAGCGGCTTGGTCAACGTCGGGATGGGCTTCATGGCGACACGGGCCACGAGCGGCAGGCCGGTCGTCATGCCGCCCTCCAGCCCGCCCGCGTGGTTGGTCTCGCGGAAGTACCCGCGTTCCTCAGACCAGAAGATCTCGTCGTGGGACTGCGAGCCGGGCGCGCCGGGCAGGTCGAAGCCATCGCCGAACGCGACGCCCTTGGCCGCCTGGATCGAGCACAGCGCACCGCCGATGCGGCCGTCCAACCGCTCCTCCCAGGAGACGTGCGAGCCGAGACCCGGCACCAAGCCGAACGCCACGACCTCGAAGACGCCGCCGATCGACTCATTGGCCTTGCGCTGCACGTTGATGTGGCTGACCATCGCGCGGCTCGCCTCGGGGTCCAGGCAGCGGACCTTGTCCTCGTCGACGCCCTCGAAGTCCTGCACCGTCACCGGCGTCGCCCGCGGTGCCACGTGCACATCGCCGATCTGCACGACGTGGCTGCGGATCTGCACGCCGACCGCCGCCAGGAACGCCTTGCAGAGCGCACCGCCGGCCACGCGGGCCGCGGTCTCGCGCGCACTGGCGCGCTCCAGCACGTTGCGCACGTCGCTGAAGCGGTACTTCTGCACGCCAACGAGGTCGGCGTGGCCCGGGCGCGGCAGATGCACCTCGGGGATCTCGGCCTCGACCGGCCACGGGTTCATCCGCTCTTCCCAGTTCGCGTAATCGCGATTGGGAACCTGCAGGGCGATCGGACCGCCGAGCGTGCGGCCGTGCCGGACGCCGGCCGTGACGTTGGCGTGGTCCTTCTCGATCTTCATCCGCCCGCCACGACCGTGGCCCAGCTGGCGCCGGGCCATGTCGCGGTCGACCAACTCCTGGTCGAGCTCCAATCCCGCGGGCAGGCCCTCGACGATGGTCGTCAGGCCCGGCCCGTGGGACTCCCCTGCGGTGATCAAGTTCAGCGCCATGCGGCGCTGAAGTCTATGAGGCGGCCGCCGGCCGCTGCTGAGCGCCTACGGGCTCGGGACGGTCAGGACCGTCGAGGTCTGCTGCACGGCGGCGCCGTCGGCCGTACCGGCGACCGTCGACGGCACGTTGGCGACGTCGGGCGTCGTGGCCGGGTCCTTCTGGACCAGGAGGCCCAGACCCTTGGAGAAGTCCCAGCTGCCCAGCACGGCCGGGTCGTCGGCCACAAGCTGGCGCAGGGCTTCGCGACCGGCCTTGGACTCACGTGCGTGGGCCTTGGCCGCGCTCGCCTTGGTCGCCGCCTTGTACTTCTTGATGGACTTGAGGTCGAGCTGGTACTGGACCACGCCGGCGGTGCCGGACTGCAGGTCAAAGAACTCCGTGTCGCCGGCGCGCAGCACGATCTGCTGGCAGTCGTCGCGCGTCGGCTTGCAGCTGCCGTCGCCGTTGGGCACGGCGTCAGCGTTGATCAGGAAGATCGCGGACTTCTGGTCGTCGGCAAGGCCGAGGTAGACGAAGAACGGGTTGTCTGACGACGGCAGCGGCGTGAGGCGCGCGACGTTGTCATAGCTCTTCTGCGCGCCGACCTCGCCGAAGCTGAGCTTCACGCGGTAGGCGTCGACCGAGGAGGCCTCGGGCTTCTTCGGCGTCGTCGGCGTCGTGCTCGGCCCCGTGAACGGGTTCGTGTCACCCGTCGAGGTCGACGGCGTCGTCGCGCCGCCCTGCGCGGCCTGGTTGGTAGCGGGGGTCTTGACGACCAGGACCTTGACCGGCTTGGGCTGATGGTGCTGGACGAACGGATCGCGGACCTTGCCGGCGCGCTGGACCTTGCCGGCGGCCTGCTCTTCGAGGCTGACGACCTGCTCGCGAGCGACGTCGCGGTGATTGGCCAGGCCGTTGGGCGCCGTCACGGCCGCCACGTCGGTGGCCGGCGCGCCGGTGCTCGAGGAGCTCCCGCCGAGGACGATCGGCACCGCCACCAGGGCGGCGACGAGCGCGATGGCCACGGGCCACAGGCGCTTCTCGACGAGATCATGCAGGACGTTCTTGAGGAAGCTCATCGGTCACTCCCGATCAGGCTGGCGGTGGCCGTGGACGCGGTGCCCGTCGCTGGGGTGTCCGCCGTGGCGCCGGCGGTCAGACCCTCGTCGGCGGGCAAGAGGTAGGCGGTGACGGCGACGGTCGCGTCGACGTTGGGGAAGCCCTTGGGGCCGGCCTTGAGGCCGACGCCGTCGACCGTCAGCAGACGACCCTTCACGTTGATGCTCTTGCCCTGCACCGCCGTCAGGCCGTCGATGGCCTTCAGGAAGCGCTGCATGTGGAAGAACGAGCCGGTGAAGTCAAAGGAGAACGGCATCGTCGGGAAGCCCGCGGCGCCGACGACCGCGCCGGGCGGAAGCGCCGGCGTGACGGTGGCAGCGGGGGTCGAGCTCGTGGCCGACGTGTTGCCGTTGGCCGAGGCGACGGCCGCGGCGACGCCCGTGGGCGCGGCAGCGGTGGCGCCGGTGCTCGTCAGCTTGATCGCGCGGAAGTCGACGTGGTTGACCTTCGCGGTGTGCGACAGCTGGTAGACGAGCGACGGCATGTCGTCGTCGACCGGCACGGCCTTGCCCAGGCGGGCCACCGTCGCGTAGTCGCTGGAGTACTGCTTGCGCGCGGCATCGGCGCTGGCAGCGCTGGCTTGCGCGGTGTCGAGGCGCGTCTGCGCGGTGGACACCTGAGCCGCCACGTCGGACGCCTCCTTGCGCTTGGGGCTGATCGCGAGGAACCAGAACGCGCCCAGCAGGGCGACGAGTCCGACGACGATCAGGACGGTGCGATCACGAGCGGTCACTTGCTGGTCACTCCCGTAACGGACGAAGCCGGGGTGGTGGTCGAGGCGGTGGTGGCCGGAGCCGTGGTGCTGCCCGGGACCGGCGACGTCGCCGACGCCGTCGTGGTGCCGGCGGTCGTCGAGACCGCGGCCCCGTTGGGCTCGAAGAAGATGTCGACGTCGTAGATGGGGTACTTGGCGTGCCCGCCGCGGCAGTCGCCGGTGCCCGAGCCCGCATCGCTGACGGTCGTGCCGGTGCTGGCGGTCTCCTGACCCTTGGTCGAATCCTCCAGGCTCACGCGCTGGACGCCGTCGACGAGGCGCAGGCGCGCGATCAGCTTGGCGACCGACGCCTGGCTGGTGGTGCAGCCCTGCATCTGGATGGCCGGGACGTCGAGCGACGAGCGCAACGAGCCGGCGCCGCCGCCGACGCTGACCGATGACGAGGTCGTCGCGGTCAGCGAGGTCAGCCAGGCGTTCTCGGGCAGGACCCGCGAGACCTCGCGCAGGGCGTGCGCCCAGTCAAAGCGGCTGGCGGCCAGCTGGGAGACGGTCTCGACGCGCTTGGCGCGGATCGAGGCGAACCTGGTGTAGCTGGTCAGCGCGGCCGACTTGGCCTCGGCCGCCGTGGCCTGCTGGCTGATGTCGGCCAGCTTGGCCTTCTTGTCGGTCACCGACTTGCCGGCGACGACGTAGGAAGCGGCGAGCACGACCACGAGGGCGAGCGCCCCCAGCAGGATGTACGCGCCACCGCCGGACTTGCCCGCGGCGCCGCCGGCGCCGCGCTGCTGGTCGGACGGGATGAGGTTGACAGCCCTCATGCGTGCGGGGCCTCCTCGACGGCCAAGCCGGCCGCGATCGTGAGCAGGTGGGGATCCAGGTCGTCGGGCGTGCCGTCGACCATCCCGGAGGTGACCGGCAGGCCGAGCTCGGCCGCCAGGGCGTCGTCGAAGCCGGGCACGGTGGCCGCGGCGCCGGTGAGCACGGCGCGCTGGACGCGCAGGCTCATGCCCTCCTGGGCGTGGTGGAAGTCCAGTGAGTTGCGCACCTCGCCGCCGATGCGGCGGACGCCGTCGAGCAGGACGGTGCGCGCCTCTTCGGCGATCTCGTCCTGGTCGTCGGACTCGATCTCGATCAGCGGGGTGACCAGGCCGACGTGGCGCAGCCAGCCGCGTGCGTGCTCGAGCGTGAGCGCCTTGCGCTCGGCGAGCTCGACGGCGATGGCCTCGAGGCCGCCGCCGACGACGCGGGTGAAGAGGCAGGTGGTGCCCTCGGCGACCGCCAGGTTGGTGAGGCCGCCGACCGAGAGGTACAGGACCGGCTCGGTCGCCTCGCCGTCGGGCACCTTGCGGTACAGCGCGCGGATCATGGCGAAGGCGGAGAGGTCGATGCCCTCGGGCTTCAGGCCGGCCAACTTGCAGGCCGCCATGACGCGGTCGACCATGTCGCGGCGGGCCGCGACGATCAGGACGCGCTGGCGCGGGCCGTTCTCGGTCTCGACGATGTCGAGCGGCTGGAAGTCCAGCACCGCTGAGTCCAGCGGCATGGGGATCTGGTCCTGGGCCTGGAAGCGGACAGCCGCCTCAAGCTCCTTGCGATCCTCCAGCGGAGGAAGCTCCAGGACGCGGACGACGATCTTCTGGTTCGCGATGCCGATGCGAACCTTCTTGTCGAGGCCCTTGTTTTCCCGGTACAGGAGGCGCAGGGCGTCGGCAAGTGCGTCGACGTCGTTCACCTCGCCGTCGCGGACGATGCCGGTTTCCAGCGGGACGAGCGCCGCGGTCTTGACCGATACGTGACCGTTGACGGTCACGGATGCGGCGTGGACGGCGGAAGGCTCGATCTCGAGTCCGACGATGGTGGTTGCGCGCTTGGCCATGTTCAGAGCAGTGGGTCGGCGGGGATCGGCGGTGCCTGAAGGAACCGCCCCGACACCCTCGGTTGTTCGTCCAAGAACGGAAGCTCTTGAGCGCCGAAGGTGATCTCGCGTCCGCTCAGAAGCGGTCCGTGTAGCTGTTGACGATCGCGTCGCCCACGAAGAAGGCGACGAGCGCCCCGATGGCCAGGAACGGGCCGAACGGGACTTTGGTGCGACGGCCGTCGGAGATGCCCTTCATGGCGATGATCGCGGCGCCGACGACGACGCCGAGGATCAGGGCGATGAAGATCGCGGGCGCGACGGCGCGCCCGAGGTACAGCCCGAGGACCGCGACGAGCTTGACGTCGCCCATCCCCATGCCCTTCTGGTGGATCAGGGTGGGCAGCAAGAAGAAGATGAGCGCTCCGGCGCCGGCCGCCAGCTGCTCGGGCAGGTAGGACGGCTCGAGCACGGCGCCCAGGGCGATGGCGAGCACGGCCGCGGGCGCGGTCAGCTTGTTGGGGATGATCTTGAGGTCGAGGTCGATGACCGCGATCGGCACCAGGAACGTGACGAGCACGAGCCCCAGCACCATCTGCAGCACGTCGTCGGACTTCAAGGCGACGACCAGGACGTAGAGCGCCGCGGTCACGGCCTCGACGACCGGATAGCGGGCGGAGATGCTCTCCCCGCAGCCCCGGCAGCGGCCGCGCAGCACCAGCCACGAGAAGACCGGGATGTTGTCGTAGGCCTTGAGCTGCGTCTCGCAGCCCGGGCACTTCGAGCGTGGCTTGATGAGCGACTCGCCGCGTGGCAGGCGCCAGGCGACGACGTTCAGGAACGAGCCGATGAGGAGGCCGAAGAGTGCGGCCGGTGCGAGCGCGGGAGCCATCGAACACGATGATCGGCAGAAGCCCCCGCGCTCTTGACGCCGGGTGTCTACCAGGTGCCGCCGATGCAGCCGCCGCCCGCGCAGGTGCGGGCCAGACCGGTGGCGGTGCGGGCGACCGAGAACGTGCCGCCGGACTTCGACGTTGCGGTGACCGTGTAGGTCGACGCCGTCACGCCGGACACCGCGACGTTGGCAAAGCCGCCGGCGCTGAGGACCGCCGTCGTGGCGCAGCCCGTGTAGTCCATGGCGTCGACGTAGCAGGTCTCGACCTGCGTGACGGCGTTGCGCGCATCGGACTTCGCGGCGCTGTTCTGCGCCTTCTGCTGCTGGCTGAGCAAACTCGGCAAGGCGATTGCGGCGAGAATGCCGATGATCAGGATGACGACGAGCAGCTCGATGAGCGTAAAGCCCTCTTCGTCGCGCATGATTGCGTGCACGGTCCCCTCCTCTGGGGCTGACCTTTGTGGATGTTCGGCGTGGTCCGACGACGTCCAGGTCAGGTTGCAGCAAGTCCCGGAAGGTGAGCGGTCCACGGCTTCCTTCGGCCCTCGCCGGCCGGCCCCTGAGGCAGGAGAGCCCGCGATGGACCGATGTCCGGCCCTGAGCGGTTACCAGGTGCTGCCGGTGCAGCCGGTGCAGCTACGCGTCACTCGGCCCGTGGTCGGGTCCTTGGTGATCGTGAACGTGTTGCTGGACTTCGACGTCGCCGTGACGGCGTAGCCCGAGCTGGTCACCGAAGAGACCGTGACGCCCGGCAGGCCGGCCGACGAGAGCACGGCCGTGGTGGCGCAGCT